>NZ_JAAKYA010000072.1:50140-78141 GCF_011044775.1 Limisphaera ngatamarikiensis
TAAATCACCGCCTTGATCAACCCGATCAACACATCCACCACACCCGTGTACCGCAGCATGTTGTGCCACGCATACGCCGCATCAATCCCCAGCAAACCCACCCCCACAACGTAACCCGCCCCGATCCCCACCGTGATCGCCTCCGCCGTCAACAGCGGCAGCGCTATGTGCGCCGCCAGAAGCCGCGGCACCACCAGATAGTCCACCGGATGCGTGGCCAGCGTCCGCAACGCGTCAATCTGCTCGGTCACCCGCATCGTCCCCAGCTCGGCTGCAATCGCCGCCCCCACCCGCCCCGCCACCATCAACCCGGTCAACACCGGACCCAATTCACTGCACATCGACACGCTCACCACCGCCAGCGTCGCCGTGTCCATCCGCACCTTGTGGAACTGGAAGAAGGTCTGGGCGGCCAGCACCATGCCCGTAAACGCCCCGGTGATCAGGACCACCGACTGCGATTTGACCCCCATGAAGTGAATCTGAACCAGGACATCCCGGGCTTGAGCCCGCCCGCGCAGCAACGAACCAAATGCCTCCCGGGCCAGCAGGGTCAACCGACCCAGCCCGCACAGCCAGTCCGTCCACCATGCACAACCCCGGCGCATGCCGGCCTTCTAACACATGCCGCCCGCCTTCAAAAGCAAAAGACACCGGACACCTCCGCCGGTATCCGGTGCCTCCGCTTCCTCCAGATCCACCGCTTCAGCCGGACAACGCGCCCGCCGCCGGAGCGTTCTGCTTGAACACCAGCCGGTCGCCCTCCACCGTCACCTGCACGGGCTCGCCTTCGTGGATCGTGCCCCGCAGGATCTCCTCGGCCAGCGGATCCTCCAGGTACCGCTCCACCGCACGACGCATCGGACGCGCGCCATACTGCGGATCGTATCCCTTCTGCACCAGGAACTCCTTGGCCGCGGTGTCCAGCTCCAGCCGGATGTTCCGCTGCTGCAGCCGGTTCAGCACCTTCGCAATCTCCAGATCCAAAATCGCAATCAGATCCTGCTTGTTCAGCGGCCGGAACACGATCACGTCGTCCAGCCGGTTCAAAAACTCCGGCCGGAACACCCGCTTCGCCTCCTCCAGGATCCGCTCCCGGATCCGTTCGTAGGTCATCTCCTCGCTGGTCGGACCAAACCCGATCGTTCCCTGACGCCGGATCACCTCCGACCCCACGTTGGAGGTCATCAGAATGATGGTGTTCCGGAAGTTCACCACCCGGCCCACGTTGTCCGTCAGTTTCCCCTCCTCGAGGATCTGCAACAGCATGTTCCAAACGTCCGGGTGGGCCTTCTCAATCTCGTCAAACAACACCACCGAGTACGGTTTGCGCCGCACCTGCTCGGTCAGCTGACCGCCCTCCTCGTAACCCACATAACCCGGCGGCGAACCGATCAGACGCGACACGTTGAACTTCTCCATGTACTCGCTCATGTCGAGCTGGATCAGCGACTTGCTGTCGCCGAACAACTGCTCGGCCAGCGTCTTGGCCAGCAGCGTCTTGCCCACCCCCGTGGGCCCCAGCAGCAGGAACGAGCCGATGGGCCGGCGCGGATCCTTCAAATCGGCCCGGGACCGCCGCAACGCCTTGCAAATGGCCGTCACGGCCTCGTGCTGACCCACGATGACCTTCTCCATCTCGGCCTCCGTGGCCAGCAACCGCTGCATCTCGCCCTGCGCCATGCGCTGCAGCGGGATGCCCGTCCACTTCGAAACCACCTCCAGGATGTCCTCCTCGTCCACCCGGACGCGCTTCTCCTCCCGCGTCATCCGCCATTCGCGCAACAGGGCCTCCAGCTTTTCCTTGGCCTGCTTCTCCTTGTCGCGCATGGCGGCCGCGCCCTCGAAATCCTGGTTCTTGATGGCCTGTTCCTTGGCCGCCTTGATCTCCTCGATCTTGGCCTCCAGCGCCTTGATCTCCGGCGGCCGGATCATCGTGCTGATCCGGGCCCGCGAACCGGCCTCGTCCATCAGGTCAATGGCCTTGTCCGGCAGGTACCGGTCCGTAATGTACCGCACCGAATACCGCACGGCCGCCTCCAACGCCTTGTCGGTGTACTCGACCTTGTGATGTTCCTCGTACTTCGGCCGCAGCCCCTTGAGAATGAGGATCGTCTCCTCCGGCGTGGGTTCCTCCACCCGCACCGCCTGGAAACGACGCTCCAGCGCCGCGTCCTTCTCAATGTACTTCCGATACTCGTTCAGCGTCGTGGCCCCGATGCACTGCAGCTCGCCCCGGCTCAACGCCGGCTTGATGATGTTGGAGGCGTCCATCGTGCCCTCGGCCGATCCGGCCCCCACGATGGTGTGCAGCTCGTCAATGAACAGGATCACGTTCCGCGAGCGCCGGATCTCATCCATCACCGCCTTGATCCGCTCCTCAAACTGCCCGCGGTACTTGGTGCCGGCCACCATCAACGCAAGATCCAGGGTGATCAGCCGCTTGTCGCGCAGAATCTCCGGCACGTTGCCGGCCGCAATCTCCTGCGCCAGGCCCTCCACAATGGCCGTCTTGCCCACGCCGGCCTCACCCAGCAGCACGGGGTTGTTCTTGGTGCGCCGGCACAAAATCTGGATCACCCGCTCGATCTCGTTGCGCCGACCGATCACCGGATCCAGCTCGCCGCGTCGCGCAATCTCTGTCAGATCCCGGCCAAACGCCTTCAACGCCGGCGTCTTGACCTCCGCCTTCCGACCCGGCGCAGGCTTCTCCATCGGCTCGCCACCGGATTCGTCCTGCTGCGAGGCAAAGTTCGGATCCAGCTCGCGCAGGATCTCCTGCCGGGTCTGCTCCAGATCAATGTCAAAACTCTTCAATACCTTGGCCGCGACGCCATCCCCCTCCCGCAACAACCCCAACAGAATGTGCTCCGTCCCCACGTAACTGTGGTTGAGCGCCTTGGCCTCCTTCTGCGCCAGAGCCAGAACCTTCTTGACCCGCGGCGTGAACGGAATATTGCCCATCATCTTCTGGTCCGGACCGGTCCCCACCAGCTTCTCGACCTCCATCCGGACCGTCTCCAAATCAAGGCCCATGCGCTGCAGGACGTTCACCGCAACGCCCTGACCCAGCTTCAGCAGACCGAGGAGCAAATGCTCCGTGCCCACAAAATTGTGGTTGAAACGGTCAGCTTCCTTCCGCGCCAGCGCCAGCACCTGCTGCGCACGCGGCGTGAAGTTGCTCATGGACTCTTCGTTCATAGCCATGCTCAAATTGCGCCATGCATCCCGCTTTGTCCAGTGCGGCGCCCCGGATTCGCTGGCTTGGCGCAGGCTTGCTCACCGCACCGCCTAGTTCTTCGGACATTCACCGCAAGAACTGAAGCGGTTCGTGGCGTCCCGGGCCCCGACCGGCCTCCTCGCACCTGCAATTTGCGGAACCCGGCCCGGTCGTTCGCCCCCCGTCCAAAACCCCCACAGCCCGGGATACCGGTTCGGCCCCGCAGCCAAGCCGCGCTCCCGCGGCTCGCGCCACACCGGGCAGACGGTTGCAGGGCCTGATACGACCGTCGCTGCCAAGATGCATGGTTTGCAGCCTTCCTTCAAGTCCCATCAGTACCGGGTGACCACCGGATTCTTCCCGGGGCTCCATGGTGGAGAGCCCATGGCACCGCACCCGTGTCGCAACATCGGTAAAAGCGTGGGTCCGATGGCCACCACGCCGGCTCGTGCTCATCCGTTCCCCGGCTCATGCCCGGCTGCCGGGCGCACCACGCCAAACCTCTCAGGCAATCACTCGAACCACCCATCCCGGCCGCCCGCGACATGACCAGAATTGGGCATTGGCGCACACCGGGCTCCACGGCAATCTGTTCCCGTCAAAACGCGGGCGGTGCACCCTGCACAGGGACCGGCCCGACCAACGAACAAGCTGAAACCAGCTGCACTCCCGGAAAATGAACGCTGGCCCATCCAAATCGGCCACCACCGCGGCGTCTGCCCGGCACCTCCCGGCTTTCGCCTGCGTCACCGCCCTTCTCACGCTCATCCTTGCACACCCTTTGTCCGCCTCGGATGCCCGGGTCTGGCCTCCCATGACCCGCCAAACCCGGCCCTGGACCTACTGGTGGTGGATGGGCAGCGCCGTGGACAAAACCAACCTGGTCCGCGAACTGACACGATACCGCCAGGCCGGCCTCGGCGGCGTCCACATCATCCCCATTTACGGCGCCAGGGGCTGGGAGGACCGTTACATCCCCTACCTCAGCCCCGCATGGCTGGAGATGCTGGATTTCACGGTCCGCCAGGCCGAACAACTCGACCTCGGCGTGGACATGACCACCGGCACGGGATGGTGTTTCGGCGGACCCAAGGTTGCACCGGACGAAGCCAACGCACTCCTCCAAACCCGATCCTACACGGTCCAAACCGGTCAAAAACCCGACCTCGACATCGCACCCGGTCAACTCCAGGCCCTCATGGCTTTCGGACCGGACCAGCAACGCGTGGATCTCCTGCCCCGTCTTGCAGCCGATGGCTCCCTGAACTGGACCGCCCCGGCAGGTCCATGGCTCGTCATCGCCGTCTGGCAGCGCTTCTCCGGACAAAACGTCAAACGCGCCGCCCCCGGCGGCGAAGGGCCCATGCTCAACCTCTTCGAGCCCCGCGCCATGACCAACTTCCTCCGCTGGTTCGACGACGCCTTCGCACACTACACCGGCGCCCGACCCCGCGCCCAATACCACGACTCCTACGAGTACCGATGCGACTGGGCCCCGTCGCTCCTGGCCGAATTCGAAAAACGCCGCGGCTACCGGCTCCAGGATCACCTCGACGCCTTCGTCCGCGGCGAACCACCCGACCGCGCCGCGCGCGTCAAGTCCGATTACCGTGAAACCATCTCCGACCTCATGGTCGAGGTCACGCTGCCCCTTTGGACCGCCTGGGCCCATCGCCATGGCTGGATCACCCGCAACGAAGCCCACGGGTCACCCGGTAACTGGATTGATCTTTACGCCGCCGCCGACATCCCCGAAACGGAAATGTTCCACCGCGACCGCAATCGCCTCCTCTCCAAATTCGCCTCTTCGGCCGCGCACCTCACCGGCCGACCCCTCGTCAGCAGCGAAACCGGCACCTGGCTGGCCGAACATTTCACCGAAACCCTCGGCCAAATGAAAGAATTGCTCGATGACCTGTTCCTCAGCGGGGTCAACCACGTCTTGTACCACGGCACCTGCTATTCCCCGGACGAAGCGCCATGGCCGGGCTGGCTCTTCTACGCCAGCTTCCAAATGAACCCGCGCAACCCCATCTGGCGCGACGTCCCCGCCCTCAACCTCTACGCCACCCGTTGCCAGGCCGTCCTCCAAACCGGCCGGCCCGATCAGGACCTCCTGCTCTACTGGCCCATCCACGACCTGTGGCATGATCCCTCCGGAACCGTCCGCAATCTCACCATCCACGCCCGCGACTGGTTCGAAACCCAACCCATCGGCCAAACCGCCGAGGAATTGTGGGACCGCGGTTACGCCTTCGACTACGTCTCCGATCGCTTCCTGCAACAGGCCGTGGCGGACCACGGAGAGGTCCGTCTGCCGGGCGGCTGCTGGCGCGCCATCGTCATCCCGCCCTGCCAGCGCATGCCCCTGCCCACACTCCGCAAACTCATCGAACTGGCCGAAGCCGGTGTCCCTGTCATCTTCGCAGGGCCGCTCCCCACCGACGTCCCCGGCCTGGCCAATCTCGAGGCCCGTCAAGCCCAGCTCCGGGAGCTACTCGCCCGCGCCCGAACCCTGGCCAGCCGCGAGGATCCCAGACTGTTCATCGGCCGACTTCACCCGCCCCTGCTGGCCGCCGGAATCCCGCGGGAGTCCATGGTTGAAGACGGGGGTCTCCTGTACATCCGCCGCGCCCTCACCAACGGCCACTACTACTTCATCGCCAACCGATCTTCCCACGAAGCCTTCGAAGGCTGGATCACCCTCGCACGGCCCGCCCGCGCCGTACGCCTCCTGGAGCCCATGACCGGCCAACACGGCGCGCCCCCGCAAAAGCCCGCCGGCCCCAATCACGTCGCCGTCTACCTCAGGCTCTGGCCCGGCCAATCCCTCATTCTCCAAACCACGCAAACCTCGTTCGATGACCCACCCTGGATCTGGTGGACCGCTTCCGGTCCCACCTTCCCCCTCCAGGGCCCATGGCAGGTCGAGTTCATCGAAGGCGGACCCACCCTGCCCGCCGGCTTCCAAACCCGCTCCCTCGGTTCCTGGACCGAGGGCGGCGACCCGGATCGCGAACGCTTCGCCGGCACCGCCCGATACACCCTCCGATTTGACCTGCCGGCGTGGAACGCAACCCAATGGCGACTCGACCTCGGCCGCATCGCCCAAAGCGCCCGCGTCCGCGTCAACGGCCACGACCTCGGCACCCTGCTCCAACCGCCCTGGCAGCTCACCCTCCGAGACCTCCAACCCACCAACAACCTCCTCGAAGTCGAAGTCACCAGCGTCGCCGCCAATCGGATCCGCGACCTCGACCGCCGCGGTGTGCCGTGGAAAAACTTCCACGACATCAACTTCGTCAACATCAACTACCGCCCCTTTAATGCGGCCGACTGGCCCATCCGCGAATGCGGCCTCCTGGGACCGGTCACACTCACACCCGTCGAGCCCATCCAGTTGAACCCATGAACCGATCACATCCGTCCTTCGGTACCGCCGCAGGGATCGCCTTCGCCGGCCTCGCACTGCTCGGTGCCGCCCGCGCCGGCACCGTCACCACCGACCCGACCGCGCCCGTGGATCCCGCCGTCCTCCAGCGCATCTACGAGGAGGTCAAAACCCCCTACAAGTATGGGATCGTCCTCCGACCACCGCCCGGACTCAAGGTGGATTGTCCGAACGTCTTCCGCTTCGGCGGCCGCTGGTACATGGTCTACGTCCAATTCGAAAACGATCCCCAGGGCTACACCACCCAGCTCGCCGTCAGCGACGATCTCCTCCACTGGCAGCCGCTCGGCACCATCTTGGAACGCGGACCCGCCGGCAGCTGGGACGCCGCCAACGCCGCGGGCGGACTCGCCCTTGTCGACCCCGACTGGAACGGCAGCCATGCCCTCCTCTCCTACGAGGGCTTTTACTGGATGACCTACCTCGGCGGCCCCAACCCCGGTTACGAAGCCCCGCCGCTGATGATCGGACTGGCCCGAACCCGGCACCCCGACCGGCCCGTCCCCTGGACCAAACACCCCGATCCCATCCTCAAACCGGATGACCCCGACAGCCGCCCCTTCGAATCCGGTGTGCTCTTCAAAAGTCACATCCTCCGCGACGATTCACTCGGCCTGGGCGCGCCCTTTGTCATGTTCTACAACGCCCGCCCGCCCCGCGGGGACGAAACCATCGGCATCGCCGTCTCCGATGACCTCCGCACCTGGCGCCGCCACGGCACCAACCCGGTCATCGCCGCCCCCCGCCCTCCCCACCTCAAACACGGCGTTATCTGCGGTGACCCCCAGATCGTCCGCATCCACGGTCATTGGGTCATGTTCTACTTCGGCGCCTTCTGGAAACCCGGTGCCTTCGACACCTTCGCCGTCTCCCGGGACCTCCAACACTGGACCCCGTGGACCGGACCCGACCTCGTCGCACCCTCGGAACCCTGGGATCGCGAGTTCGCCCACAAACCCTGGGTCCTCAAACACAACGGCGTCGTCTACCACTTCTACTGCGCCGTGGGCGACCAGGGCCGCGTCATTGCCCTGGCAACCTCCCGCGATCTCCGCGCCCAACCGCCACCGCCACCGGCCCCGCCCCTCCCCACGCTCTGGCTCATCGGCGATTCCACCGTCCAAACCACCACCCCGGGCCAGATGGGATGGGGAACCCAACTGCCACGGTTCTTCAACACCAACGTCGTCCGCATCATCAACCGCGCCCGCGGCGGCCGCAGCAGCCGCACCTTCATCACCGAGGGTCTCTGGGACCAGGTCCGGGCTGAACTTCGCCCGGGCGACTTCGTCCTCCTGCAGTTCGGGCACAACGACGGCGGACCCCTCGACGAAGGCCGCGCCCGCGCCAGTCTCCATGGCACCGGCGAGGAAACCGTCTCCATCACCAACCGCACCACCGGCATGAAAGAAACCGTCCACACCTACGGCCATTACCTGCGTCGCTACATCCGTGACACCCTCGATCACGGTGCCACCCCCATCGTCCTCTCGCCCGTGCCCCGCAATCGCTGGGAAAACGGTCGCGTCCTCCGCAACCGCCAAGACTACGGCGGCTGGGCCGCCACCGTGGCGGCCGAGCTCAACGTCCCCTTCATCGACCTCAACGACCTCGTGGCCCGACATTACGAATCCCTCGGAGCCAACGTCGTTTCCAATCGCTACTTCCGCGAAGGGGACCACACCCACACCACGCCCGAGGGCGCCCTGGCCACCGCCCGCATCCTCGCCACGGCTCTCGCCCAACTCACCAACTCGCCCGTCCCGGGATGGATCCGCATCCCCTCCAGCAACGAGTAAATCATTTCCGAAATCCGTTCACCCAATCGACCCATGAAAACCATCCGGAACATGGCCAAAATCCTCCAACAACCCGGGCCGACCGGTGTCATCATCGGCCTCTTCGTCACCCTCGCCCTGCCCGTGGCCGCACAAACCACGATCCCGCTCGAACCCGGACCGCCCCCGGGCCCGCGTCCCGAGCCGCCGCCCGACCAGCCCCTGGCCACCATCCAGCTCCATTCGCCGCACCTCCGCCCCGTCCACAACCAGCGTACCCTTACGTTGGATCGCCTGTTTTACGTCACAGCTCGAGGCCGTGTGTACCTGCCGCCCGACCTCAGCCTCTCGGCCCGCGCAGGTGAGACCAACCACGTCGAACGCACATGGAAAGCCCCTGACGACCTCACCATCCGGGTCCGCCTCGAAACCGAAGGTCCCCATTTCCGGCTCCATCTCGAGGCCGAACCCGGGGACGAGGTCCTGGGCTGGGGACTCAGCCTCGATGCCGCGCCGGAGGAATACTTCACCGGCCTGATGGAACGCGTGGTGGACGGCCCCCAACAAGCCTCCTGGGCCCCCGGCATCCAGGCCGCCATGAACCTCCGCGGCCAAACCGTCGAAATGATCCTCAAACCCACCACCTCCGTCTACGCACCATTCTACCTCTCCTCGCGCGGTTACGCCCTGCTCGTCCGGTCCGAGTGGCCCGGCTTCTACGATTTCTGCGTCTCCGACACCAACCGCGTCCACGTCGGATTTGAAGGACCGGCTCTGAACCTGCGCATCTACACCGCACCCGCTCCCGCCGACCTCGTCAAAGCCCACGCCCTCGAAACCGGCCCGCCCGTGCTGCCGCCCCGCTGGATGTTCCGGCCCTGGCGCTGGCGCGACGAGCACCGTCACCGCGACACCTACTACGACGGCACCCCCGTCACCGGCCCCTTCAACTCCGAAATGATGGAGGACATCCTCATGATGCGCGCCTTCGGCATCCCCTGCGGGGTCTACTGGATTGACCGCCCTTGGGGACCGGGCCGGCTCGGCTACGACGACTTCGAAATCGATCCCAAACGACTCCCCAACTTCGCCGAGTCCATCCTCTGGCTCAACGAACAGGACATCCGGATGGTCCTCTGGATCGGCCCCTTCTACCAGGGTCACATGGCCACCAACGCCCTCAAACGTGGATGGAACCTCCCCGGCCAGCCTCCCTGGCGCAATAACTGGCCCCTCGTGGATTTCACTCACCCCGCCGCCCGCGCCTATTGGCAGGAAGGCGTCGCCAAACTCCTCCGGCTTGGCGTTGCCGGCTTCAAACTCGATCGCGCCGAGGAGGACATCCCCGAAACCGGTCCCTGGCGCGTCCACGACGGCCGCTCCATCCGACAAAACCGCAACATCTACCCCGTACTCTACCTTCAGGCCGCTTATGAAGTCGCACGTAAATACCGGGGCGACGATTTCGTCCTCATGCCCCGCGCCGCCTACACCGGCAGCACCCGCTACGGCGTCTTCTGGGGAGGCGACATCGGCGGCACCCAGGAGGGGCTCCGCGCCTCCATCATCGCCGCCCAGCGGTCCGCTGTCATGGGCTATCCTTTTTGGGGATCCGACACCTGCGGCTACAACCAACAACTCCTCGAACAGGAGGTCTGCGCCCGCTGGCTCGCCTTCAGCTGTTTCACCCCCATCTTCGAAGTCGGCCCCACCCGCAACGTCGGGTTCTGGAACCTGCCCAGACCCCCCGAATACGACGAGATCCTCATCGCCGCATGGCGCCTCTACGCCCGCCTCCACGACCGCCTCGCCGATTACGGCTGGGCCGCCGCACTCGAAGCCCATCACACCGGCATGCCCATCGTCCGGCCCCTTTTCCTGCTCGACCCCGACGCCCCCGCCGCATGGTCCAACTGGTGGACCTACGCCTACGGACCCGACCTCGTTGTCTCGCCCGTCTGGCAAAAGGGCCAACGCCAACAAGAAGTCTACCTCCCGGCCGGCCATCGCTGGCGCGACGCATGGAACCCCGATCACACCTATGACGGCGGCCAAACCGTCACCGTCCCCGCCGACCTCCACCAAATCCCCATCTTCATCCGCGAAGGTTCCACCCTGGACCTCGGCGACCTCAACCGCGAATGGGCTGACGCCCTCCGCATCGCCCGACAACGACCCGACCTGCGCACCCTCGACGCCGAGGTCCGGCTCTGGTTCGAATCACGCAAGGCTTCCGCCTCACAATCCCCCCGCTAAACTCCAGGCCCATGAAAACACCCCGGATCCCAACCCTGGGCACACTGACCCTGCTCGCCTGGGTCTCCTGTATCCATCCCATCCCTGCAACCGGCGCCCCGGGCCCGCAACCCGCTCCCAAACCCCTCTACCGCGACCCCGTCCACGACGGCGCCGCCGATCCCGTCGTCATTTGGAACCCGCACCGGCAACGCTGGTGGATGTTCTACACCAACCGCCGCGCCAACGCCACCAACGCCCCCGGTGTCTCCTGGGTCCACGGCACACGCATCGGTATTGCCGAATCCCCCGACCGCGGCCGCACCTGGCTCCACCTCGGCACCGCCGACATCGATCTGCCCCCGGAATTCGGTGAAGACCAGGTCACTCACTGGGCACCCGAGGTCATCACCGACCCCGACGGTCTCCACCACATGTTCCTCACCGTCGTGCCGGGCATTTTCACCGACTGGAACCACCCGCGCGACATCGTCCACCTCACCAGCACCAACCTCCGGCATTGGCGCTTCCTTCAAAAACTCCGGCTCGCCTCCGACCGCGTCATCGACGCCTGCATCCTTCGCCTCCCCGACGGCACATGGCGCCTCTGGTACAACAACGAGCGCGACCGCAAATCCATCTACTACGCCGACAGCCCCGACCTCCGTTCCTGGACCGATCGCGGCAAAACGGTCGGCGACCAACCCGGTGAAGGACCCAAGGTCTTCTTCTGGCAGAACCATTACTGGATGATCACCGACGTCTGGCGCGGCCTGGCCGTCTACAAATCCACCAACGCACTGCACTGGACCCGCCAACCCCACGACCTGTTGGCCGAGCCCGGTCAGGGCCCCGACGACGGCGTCGTCGGCCAGCACCCCGACGTCGTCGTCTCCGGCAACCGCGCCTTCCTCTTCTACTTCACCCACCCGGGCCGCCGCGGCCCGGACGCCCAGAAGGACGGCTACGAGCAACGTCGCTCCTCCATCCAGGTGGTCGAACTCGCCTACACCAACGGCTGGCTCCATTGCGACCGCGACGCCCCCACCTTCATCGAACTGCTTCCACCCGCCGCACCCGGCGCGGGCCCGGCCCCTTTCCCGGTCCACCTCCACATCAACGCCGCTCAGCCCGGTCCCCCATGGCCGCCCGTCTGGCGCTTCTTCGGCTGTGACGAACCCAACTATGCCTACATGCCCAACGGCCAAAAACTCATGCGCCAACTCGGCGCATTGCGACCCGACCAGGTCTTCTTCCGCACCCACAACCTGCTGAATTCCGGCGACGGCACACCCGCACTCAAGTGGGGGTCCACCGGCGTCTACCGCGAGGACGAACAGGGCCGCCCCATCTACGACTGGACCATCCTCGACCGCATCTTCGACACCTACCGCGCCTGCCGCGTCCGACCCTACGTCGAGATCGGTTTCATGCCCCGCGACCTCTCCACCCGCCCCGACCCCTACCAGCACAACTGGCACCCCGGCGCCCCCTACGAAGCCATCTACACCGGCTGGGCCCACCCGCCCAGGGACTATGGAAAATGGGCCGACCTCGTGTACGCCTGGGTCCAACATTGCATCGAACGTTACGGCCGGGCCGAGGTCGAACAGTGGTACTGGCAGGTCTGGAACGAACCCAACATCGGTTACTGGCAGGGTACCCGCGACGAGTTCCTCCGGCTCCACGATTTCGCCATCCACGCCGTGCGCCGCGCCCTGCCCACCGCACGCGTCGGCGGACCCGATGTGGCCGGCAGCGGCGGCCGCTTCATGGAAGCCTTCCTCGTACACTGCCTCCGCGGCACCAACCACGCCACCGGCCGGCGCGGTACCCCGCTCGATTTCGTCTCCTTCCACGCCAAGGGCGCGCCCGTTTTCACCAACGGACACGTCCGCATGGGCCTCCACGTCCACCTCCGCACCATCCGCGACGGTTTCCGCCTCCTGAACCGTTTCCCCGAACTGCGGGACACGCCGGTGATCCTCGGTGAATCCGACCCCGAAGGCTGTGCCGCCTGCCAGGGCCCCCAGCTCGGCTACCGCAACGGCACCCTCTACGCCAGCTACACCGCCGCCAGCTTCCCCCGCATCCTCGAGCTGGCCCGCCGCCACCAGATCCGACTCGAGGGAGTCCTCACCTGGGCCTTCACCTTTGAAAACCAACCGCCCTTCGCCGGATTCCGCCAACTGGCCACCGACGGGATTGATCTGCCCGTCCTCAACGTCTTCCGCATGTTCAGCCGCATGGACGGCGCCGAACTGCCCGTCACCAGCACTGCCGCAGCCCCGCTCGACGACATCCTCGAACACGGCGTCCGCAACGAACCCGACGTCGCCGCCGTCGCCACCCTCACCACCAACGCCCTCCACGTGCTCCTCTGGCATTATCACGATGACGATCTCCCGGGGCCCTCGGCCCACGTCCATCTCACCTTCCGCGACCTCCCCGAAGGCTGGCACCAGCTGCGCCTGACCCACCTCCGCATCGACCACGACCACAGCAACGCCTACACCGAGTGGCTTCGCATGGGTCAACCCAACCCCATCACCCCGGAACAACGCGCCCGACTCGAAGCCGCCTCCGCCCTCAGCGAATACGAACCGGCCCGCACCCTGCCCGTCCACCAACGCCAGATCTCGATCGACTTCATCCTCCCGCGCCAAGGGGTCTCGTTCCTGACCCTCTCGAACGACCACTCTTAACCCACCGACCGGACTCGAACGCACCCCCGTGTCCCAAGCCGCGCTGCCCTGCCCGGGCCATCCATCCGCCGCCCAGGTTCACGCCCGTCCCCCGGCCCCGCGAATCGGAACCTGCGCGCCTGTGTCCCATCATCGCAGCCGATCCCCGGGCTCCAGTCTCCACCTCCACAGTCCGGGCCGGCGGCCCCGCACCTCGAGACCCGTGCCCCCAACCACTCACACCCTTGCCCGGCCTCCCAACCCCGGCGATAATCCAACCCCGGCGAACGGCCACAAACGGCCGAACCCGCACACGATATCAGCCCGACAAAGCCCATGAGCTTCCGTTTCTGGCGCAGATTCCAACTGTTCCCCGGTGTCACGGTGAACCTCAGCAAATCCGGTCCCTCCGTCTCCTTCGGACCGCGCGGCGCAAAGCTCACCATTGGACCGCGAGGCACACGGGCCACCATCGGCCTGCCCGGCACCGGCCTCTTCTACACCACGAGCTTGACCCCGCCCAAAAGATCGGGCCACCGACCCGATCCGGCCCCGCCACCCAGCCCCACCCTGACACCGCAATTGGAAAAGGCCCTGTTGGAACAGCGACTCAACCTCGGACGCTTCAAGCGATGGATCACCCCGGACGACGAAGAAGCGTTCATCGACGGTTGCCGCGAGTTGACCCAAAACCGCCTCACGGAGGCCCTGAGCCACTTCGAAAAGGCCGGCCACCTGCCTGACTGCGCCTTCCTCGCCGGCATCCTGGCGCTCAAACTCGGGCAGTTCAACCGCGCCGCCTCATGGCTCCAATGGGCCGCGAAAAAGGCCGACTCTCTGGGCCGCCTCTTCACCAAATACGGCCTGACCCTCGACATCCAGCTTCCCATCACCGACACCCTCTCAGCCTGCATCGGCCCCAACCTGCGAGGTGTCCTCCTGGCCCTGGTCGAGTCGTACCAGCAAACCGCGCAAGCTGACGCCGCCATGGCCTGCCTCGAAAAACTGCTGGCCCTGGAGCCCAACGACCCGGTCATCCGCGTCTCCCTGGCCGAGCTCTTGATGGAATCCCAACCCCTCACCCCCAGGCAGGCCCGTCGCGTCGTCGAACTCACGGGCCCACCCGACAACGCCACACCGGTCCACACCGCACTGCTGCTCTACAAAGCCCGCGCCCTGCGCCACCTCGGCCTGTTGGAAGCAGCCCGGGAAGTCCTCAACCTCGCCCTCCGCCGTAAACAGGACCGGCCCGAGCCCCTCCTGCACGCCCTGCGCTACGAACGTGCCCTGGTCTACGAAGCCATGGGCGAAACCAAACGGGCTCAAAACGAGCTGGAACGTCTCTACGCCGAAGCACCCGACTACGCGGACGTCGCAGCCCGCCTCGGGCTTCGCCCTCCCGGATCATGAACCCCGATCACACAACATAAACCCCCACCCACCTCCTCGCCGCGGCCCGTGCACGCGCCCGCGGATGCCTCATGGCCAACTCATTGGAGACGCCCGGGTATCTTCGGTGTTTTCAACCAGACCCGGTTCCCGGGCACTTGGGCCCGTGCCGGCGCCGCCATGAACCAGCCGTAGCCCCGGCCCCGGGGCAGTATCCGCAGGAACGGTATTCCCGCCGGCGCCCGTTCAACTCTTCGGCACACCCTCCGCTGCGCCCCGCTCCGAGGTGGCCACCTCCGGGGAGGTCCCCGCAGCCCGCTGCGGTGCCGGGTTCAGTTGAAGCCGGCGACGAAACTCCGTCGGTGTCAGCCCCGTGTACTTGCGGAAGAAGTGGCTGAAGTAAAACTCGCTCGAGAAATTCAATTGCGCCGCCACGTCCTTGATGGAAAGCCGCGGATCCGCCAACAGAAGCCGCGCCTGATCCAGTCGCACCCGCTGGATGTTCTGGTGAATCGTCCCCTGCCCGCACTTGCGAAACAGCGCACGCAAACCCGAATAGCTCACCCGCGCCACCGCAGCCAGTTCCCGCGCCTTCCAATCCTTCAGAGGATTCGCCGCCAGCGCGTTCAGCACACGCACCACCGGAGCCGGCAATTCCGTCTCCGGTGAGACCAGCAACCCCCGCGACATCAACAGTTGCCCCAGCAGCTCGTTGATTTGCATGTGCGCCTGCCACTCCCAACCCAGCGGCCGTCGCCGCGCCAATCGCCACAGGTTCTGGTACACCGAACGCACCCGCTGAACGTCGTCCAGCTCGAACTCCGGTTCCGCCGAGGAGTTCAGTGTCTCATGCCAGAACTCCAGACCCGGCCCGCCAAACCGCACCCCCGTGATGGTCAGATGACCCCCCGGCTGCGGGATGTACGTCCGCGGCCGGCTCATGTCCAGCAACCAGACCTTCCGGCCCCGTTCCAACGGACGGCGTTGATCCATGTACTCCACCCAGCCGGAACCCGATTGGACCCAGAACAGGTGCGCCCCGGGCTTCTCGTAGGGTTCATGATGATCCGGCTGCTCAATCCGACGGGAGCCGATCGAGTACATGTGCCACAACAACCGGCGCGCCACCCGCGAAGGCTCGGCAAAGGTCAAATTGCTGGTCTGATCCCGACGCAGCGGCATACGCGTCTTCTACCAAACAACGCTCAACCCTGTCCATCCTGCGCCGCCACCAATCCACTTCCGGCCCGTCCGCCGTCCCCGCCCGTCCCGGCCCGTCCTACAGACAAACCACCCACCCGGAAACGCCTGCCGGAGTCCATCCCGCGACCCACCCTGAAAGCCCCGCCGCACGCACGGGACCAAACCTCGTTGCCCCGGGCAACCCTCGGACATTGCACCGCCCACTCACTCCCTCTTCTTGAACAACTCACCCAAACCGCGCGTCACCTTCCCCGCAGCCTCCACCGCCTGCTTCCCCACCGAGCCCGCCGCCTCGGCCGCCTCCCGGCCCAACGAGGTCGCCGCCTGCTGGGCCGCCCCGGCCGTACTCTCCACCACCGCCGCCAACACCTTCTGCGCCAGCTCCGCCCCGGTGATCCCCTCCGGCCCCGCACCCAGGTTTTCCAATTCGATGTCCGGCACCCGCACCGGCACCGTCCCGCCCAGAGCCGTGGCGCCCACGCGCACACGGGCACCCTTCAACACAAAACGGTCCACCTGCAGCTTCCGTTCCCCGCTCGATTTGGACTCGGTCCCCGATCGGCCGCCGCCCCCGCCCATCGCCGCCTCCACATTCGCCAGGATCTTCTTCAGGTTGTTCCCGCCCGGTCCCAACTCCAACGTGATCTCGGGCGATTCCACCTCCACCAGGCGCACATGCAGTTTCTCTCCCAAAAACGACAACGGGGCCACCTCCACCCGGGCCCGTTCCACCCGGATTGCGTGCGGCGTTTTGTACCCCTCCGGATTCCCCACCCACAGCCCGGTCACTTCACCCCGGCCGGACCATGGCGAAAGCGCCACGCCGTGCACCTCCACGCTCACCCCGGCCACCCGCGGGCCCCACGTCTCCACCGCCGATTTCACAAGGCGTCCCATGAACAACACAACCGTCAAAGTCGCCGCGATCACCACCACCGCAACCCCCCCAACCCAAACCATCCATTTCTTTTTCATGCTGCCCTTCCTCTACGTGGAAACCACCCCCAGCATGACCCGGACCCGACCCGCGGGCAAATCAGAACCGGCTCCCTCACGACCCGAACCCGCTCCCCGCCGCATTGCAAGACCCGCACGGTTCGGGTTGCCCACGCACGAAAGCCGATGCCCCCAATCCGGCTCTCAAACCACCCCGCGCGCGGGCAACCCATCCACCCCGTTCCTGCAATCGGGCCCGGCCCGCGGCGGGCCACGCCGGTCCGACAACCAGCAACGAAAAGAAGGGACCCCGGAAGGCATTACCCCTCCGGGGCCCGCACCGTGTGCAACGCAGACCGCGCCTTAACGACGGGCACTCACCCGATAAAACCGGCTCTGTGCATCCAGCGGAACGGTCAGGCTCACCGTCGTGCCAGCGCCGATCACCGGCTCACCCACAGCTTGCCAGGTCCCCCCAACCAACGAGTCGCTCGCTTCCAACTGATATTGCACGCCGGATTCACCGGGGAACTCGATCCGCAGCGAATCGCCCTGCCGGACTCCCGTCAAACGCACCGCTGCCGGCGGCATCTCCACGTTCATCCCCTCGCTGGTCAACACACCCGATCTCCAGAGGAAACTCCAGCCGGCCGCCCAGTTCCACTCGCCAAACGCACCGCGGTACCGCACCGGCTCGAAAAAGCCGTCATTCGGGGGCACCAGGCTGCTCGGACCCCAAGCCGGACTGCCCGGTCGGGGCCGCGGATCCAATCCGCCGTCTGCCACCCGGCTGATCCCGCGCAATTGCGGATCCAGGATGTAATTGGACCGGGAGGTGTCCTGGAAGAAGATGGCCGAGTAAAAACCATCATCAATACCATCCCAGATCGGACTTACCCTGAACCCATACCAGATGTTCTCCCGGATATCCATCAGGCCATTAGTGGCGTGCTGACCCGCCTTGTGGTCCGGAATGGTGATTGCCGGCCCACCAAAGTCTGTGATGATGCTGTTGTAAATCCGCGGCGCCGCATACACCCGGATCATGAACGCGCGATTGCCTGACGTGTTTGTCCCGGCGCCAATCCACGTCGCATTCCACACTTGAAAGTTGGAAACGGGCGGATTCCCCGCGTTCGCTTCGTTCGGCTCGCCGTTCAGCTCGGCGCCATTGTCCTTTTTGCCCGGCTCCTGAATGGCGAACCAGAACTGATGTTTCCCGTTGTGCCCCTGATCGGTGTCGAATGCGTCGTCATCATTGAACGCGCTGATCAGGTACCTGGTGTTCACTGTTCCGCCAAAGAACTCAAACCCGTCATCTGCCGCTGCAAACACCTCCACAAATTCCACCACGGTACCATCCCCCACCCCGCACAGACTCAGGCCGTTCAACTCCTTGTTCGGCAGAAACACCATCCCGGCCCGTCGGATCGAAACATACCGCAACACGCCGCTCGAATCGTGCGGGTCATTTCCCCCGAACCGGTGCACATATTGACCGCCAATCTGCAGGTCGGGCAGGCCCTCAAACACGTCATATTTCGGACTCGCCGAGTTGCCCGCCGTGTCAACGGCCGTGTTGATGGGTGCACGCCCCATCAACACCACACCGCCCCACAGACCGCGTTCATACAGGGGTAGCGACTCGGGATCGTCCACATCCTCCGCCTCCGCGGTGAAAATGATCGGCTTTTCACGCGTGCCCTCGGCAAAGATCTTGCCCCCGCGCGTCACAATGAGCGCCGCCGTGTCCGCATCCTGACCCGGCAATCCCTTGATCACCGTTCCCGGCTCAATGTGCAGTTCCGCACCCTCCATCACATAGACAAACCTGCTCAGGTGATACACGTTCGTGCTGTACCACCGGTGGATCCCGTAAAGCGGCCCGGACACCGTGATGTCCGCAGCCGGGACCGTCAGGCTCAGTCCGAGCCCGGCCCACGCCAACACTCGCAGTCCCTTACCAACACAACTCGTCTTCATAGGCTTTTGTCTCGCGTCCATCATTTTGGGTTTCCACTCGATCAATCTCGCGCCCATTCTGGGCGCACCGGATCACAAACCCGGGAAGGAACGGTGACGGTTGGGTGACAATCCGGCCCCGGCTCACCACTCGCAGGAGAGGCTCATCCCAAAAAGCCGGCCGCGATGATACCGGCTGTAAATCGCCTCCGAACCCTCGCCGTAGGTCCGCTCAATTGCGGGATCCAGCACATTTTTGGCCGTCAACCGAAGGCGCCAGTGCCGTCCCAGCCGCTGATCCAAAATCAGGTCCAGGGACGGCGCCGGGTTCTCGTAAACATCCGGCGTGGCCAGGCCCGCAATCACAATCCGCGGCCCGCTCACGTTGAACGCCGCCGTGAGGAGGGTCCCCGTGCGCGGAATCTCCCAGCTCACGTCGACGTTCACCACATACGGCGACTGATCATACAGCGGCCGCGTGTCGCTGGCGTCCCCGAGAAACTCGATCCGGTTCCGCACCTCCTCCTCGGTCAACCGGACACTCGACTCAATCCACGCCGCGTTCAAACCCAGCGATACATGCTGCAACGACGAATGCACAAAGCCCAGGGACCGCCGAAATTCCAGTTCCGCACCCCACACCTCCGCCGTCGGCCGGTTCACAAAGGAAACAATCTCACCGCCAATGTTGACATACTGTCGTTCAATCGCCCGGGCGAGGTCCTTGTAAAACAGGCTCACCGCGAGCACCTCGCCGGGTCCGGGGAACCATTCCCATCGCAGGTCGTAATTCTTCACATCGCTCATCTTCAAACGGGGATTGCCCTCCAGAATCTCGTCCGTCACGGGGTCATAGCTTCGGTACGCCGCCAGCTCGCGGAATGTGGGCCGTGCCACCGTCTCGCTGTAATGCAGTCGGATCTGCATGTTGCTCCGCATCTGCCAGGTCAGCCCGACCGCCGGCAGAAAGTCATCCCGGCCCAGCGACGCCGTGTTCTCCGGCAAACCCGTCGTGGCATTCGCCACGTAACTCACCGAATGCGCCTCCAGTTCCGTCCGTTCAAACCGCACGCCGCCGAGCCATCGGAACCTCTCGCCCACGGGCACCTCCACCATCCAATAGGCCGCCGGGATCTCCTGCCGGGCGTCGTACCGGCTCTCCCGCGTCTGAATGTACCGGTTCCAAGTGTACAGGATGCGACCATTGGCGTTGGTGACAGCGGTGTACCCGAGACTCCCCGGCGGCAAAAACGCATTGGCATCGCCCAGAAAGGGGTAGGCCGCCGACGGGCCAAATTGGCCCTCATAATAAATCTCCCGATCCGAAAACGTCCTCTCACTCCCCAACCACGCCCCACCCCATTTCAGCCGCCACTCCCGCCCGGCGCCGTCCGTCCAGGGCATGGTCACATCCCCCTTCACTTTTCGGTTCGTCTCTTCCAGGTCCCGGAAATATCGGGTCGGCTTGGACGGAGTCGGCAGAGACTGATGATCCGGTTCAAAAATGAAGCCGTCGGTTCGATAATGGAAAAACCGCGCATCGGGCTCCTCCTGCCGCGTCGTTGCCAGTGCCGCCAACCACTCCAGCCGCGAACCGTTCGTACCGGCAAACCGGTGGTCTCCATTCAGCTGAAAGGACTCCAGACTCCGCTCCGTCCAATGCAACCGGTGCATGACAAAGGTCATGCCGGGATCATCGGTGATCGTCCCCCGCTGGGTTCGCGCCACAAAGTCGCTGTTCTGGTTCCGGTAAAAGGTGAAATTGAACTCGTGACCCTGCACCGGACGCCAGGCCACGTTCGCCACCGCTGCCCATGTCACCTCCTCCACACCCTGCATGTCCTGAAACAACTTGCGGGGCATGATGGTTTGGTTCAGGCCCGGGGAATACCGGTTGTTTGGCCCCTCCCAAAGGGTAAACTTGCGCTGGTAGGTCAGCCCGCCAAACCAGCCCACCGCCTGTTCACTCAGAGGCACCGTGTCCCCAGCCGCCAGCGAAAATGAGTGATTCGGCGGAGCGCGCATCGGCGTGGGCGCAAACTCCGGAGATCCCATTAACCGCGTCAGCCGATTCAGCCTCTCTGCCTCGGCAATCCGGGTCGCATACGCCGGGTTCGAGGGCAAACCCGTGTTGGAGACCGGCCGCGGGATCGTCAGCCCGGGCACGTCCAACTCAGCGGGTAACGCCCGCGTCCCGTCATCCATCCCCAGCCAGTCAAGACTTCCGCCCGACCCGCTGAGAAAATCGTCCCGCAAACTGGCGCGCGTATTGAACTCCAATCCCGCCGAGCTCCGGAACAGGAATGATTCGGGAAAACTCCGCGTTCTCAACAACACACCGCCACCCGAAAAATCACCCGGTAAATCCGGCGTGAAACTCTTGGCCACCGTCACCGAGTCAATCAGCCCCGCAGGAAACATGTCCAGGGACGCCGATTTCCTGTACGGATCCGGTGACGGCACCTCCGCGCCATTCAACAACACCCCCACATAACGCTCGTTCAGGCCCCGCACCACCGGGTGTTTCCCGTCCGCCACCACCACTCCCGGCACCCGCTCCAGAATGTCGGCGGCGTCACTGGCCGCCAGGCGCCCGAATTGCTCCGCACTCACGGCATCCAGAATCGTCGCCGATTGCCGCCGCAGCTCCAGCAACTGCGCCGTCTGCTCGTTCATCTCCGGCGCCGTCACCACGTACTCCTCTCCCTCGTAAAACTCCGGCCGCAAATGCGCGTCCACCCGCGAAGTCTCGCCCTCCGCCACCAACACATCCGTCACCACCGTCCGTACAAACCCCGGCCGGCTCAACACCACCACGTGCCGACCCGCCGGTACCGACCCCAACCGAAAACGCCCCTCCGCGTCTGTGACCGTGGCCAGCGTCGTCCCGCGCACCGTCACCGTCACACCCGCCAAAGGAGCCCCGTCCCAGCCGGACACCACGCGCCCCTCAACCACACCCCCGGCTTCCGCTCCCCGGGCTGGCAGCCGACCAATCGCCCCCCAGCCGATCATCACCAGAAGAAATCCCCACAACACCAACTCCGCATGACCACCCGCAACCCAACCCCTCCTCCGCCCCGGTGCCAGCATCCAGAATCCTCCTCGCATTCCACCCGTTCCTCTCCAACCGCGGCCTTTCACCCCGGGCTTACAGCCACACGGTCCACCCGGGCTCACGACGCAACCGGCCGTTGCCCCGCCAGTTTCAACACCTCCTCCAGGTACCGCTGCACCGTCTCCCGCGGCCGAAGCCGCTGCGCCTGCTGCAACAATTCAACCGCCCGCCGGTACTCCTGATGCCGCACCAGCAGCTGCGCCAGCTTCACCAGCGCCTCCGGAGCCACCGACTCGATCTGCGCGGCCGCTTGATATCGAAATTCAGCCCGGTCCCGATCCCCCTTTTGCGCATAACAATCCCCCGCCAACATCAGGGCCACCCCGTCCAGCGGATCCCGCTCCAGCAGCCGCTCCAAAACCTGCAGCGCCCCATCCAGGTCTCCACGCGCCATCGCCAGACGCGCCTTCAGTCGGCCCCACGCACCCGCTTGTTCCCCGGGCACCGTCCCATCCCCGCTTCTCTCCATCGTCTCCATGTACTTGGCGGCCATGTCCGTCCGGCCCTGTCCCACCATCACCTCCACGGCCCGCACCACGCGGGCCCAGCCCGCCGCCGGATCTTTCTCCAGCGCCTCCTGATAAACGGGCAGGGCCGTCTCCGGCGTGCCCAGCAACACATACAAATCCGCCAGCGTGAACAGATCCTCCGCCCGCGCCGCCCCCAGGCGACGCACCGTTTCATAGGCCACCGCTGCCTCCGCCCGTTCATCGCGCATCAGGTGCAGTTTCGCCTTCCACGTCCACAGCGCCGCCCGATCCGGGTGCGCCGCCAGAATCTCGTCCACGAGCTTCAGGGCCGGCTCCAATCGACCGCTGGCCGACCAGGCCTGCAACAACTGCATCTGCAGCGCCAGATCGTCCGGCCGGAACACCAGGGCCTGTTCCGTGGCCGCCGCGGCCGCCACCGGCCGACCCGCCTGCAAATGCGCGAACCCCAACATCCCCAGCGTCGCCCCGTCCGCCCCGCCCAGCTCCATCGCCCGGCTCAGTGCCCGAATCGCTCCCGCATAATCCCCGAGCCGCAAGGACACAAACCCCAGATTCTTCCACGCCCGCAAATAATCCGGATGCTTCGCCACGGCCGATTCCAACCAGGGCCGTGCATTGGTCAGATCGCCGCACTGAAACAGCGCCGTGCCCAGCGCAAAATCAAATACCGCCGAACTCTCCGGCCCGGCCAGCGATCGCAACACCTCCACCGCCCGGGCCGGATCCTCGCGCAACGCCGGAGCCACGCGCTCCCGCCACACCTGTTTCTCCTCCTCACGCATCGCCGGCTCCCAGGTGCCATGAAATCCGTAGGATCCGTACAAACGCCGCTGAAACTCGATGTCGTTCCAGAAAGCCGACAGCGGATCCGACGAATCCACCGGCGCAAAGGCCGGCACCGGCCCCACCGCATTCGTCACCGACCCGCGTTCGGCCGGCACGGCACCGGTTTGCGTCCGCGTCCGACCCCGGGTGGCTGCCTCGACATCCCGCACCATGCACACAGCCACCACCCACACCCACAAACCCGGCAGCCACCACCGCCCGCAGGGCCACCCTGGCCCCGCGCATCGTCGTCGCTTTGCCATCACCATCGCCTCCTTTCAGTCTCCCAACCGCATGCTCTCAGGACGAAATCGAAAACCGGATCGGTTGCCTCATGTACGTCCGCACCGGCCGACCCTCCTTGCGCGCCGGCCGAAACCGCCACTTCCGCACCGCCTCCAGTGCGGGACCCTCAAACTCTGGACGCGTTGACCGTTCCACACGCGCGTCCTGCACCTGCCCCTGCTCGTCCACCACAAACACCAACACCACCCGACCCTCCACACCGGCCCGCCGCAACGCCGGCGGATACACCGGGGGCACCGACGCGACCAATTCCGGCGGCTCCTCCACCTCCTCCATCGCAAATGCCTCCTGCCCGGTCACCGCGGCCGCCGGATTCAACACCGGCATCGCCAGACCGCCCCAAGCACCCCCGGCACCCGTCGCAAGATCCAGACTCACGCTGAGATTCAGAGTCGGCGCAGACTCAACCAGGGCGGGCGGCGGCGGTTCTGTCGGTTGCTGCGGCGGCGGAGGTGGCGGCGGTTCTTCCGATGGCGGAGGCGTCTCCAGGTTCACCGTCTGTAGGGAGGTCAACAATCGGAGACGCTGGGCACGACTCGACGCCATCTGCGTGAACGGCAGGACCAGGAACACGACCAGGGTCAGCACCGCCGCGCCGGTCCACACCCGCAACAGATCCCAACCGCCGGATCCGCCCATTGTGGTCCCTCGGCCCCTCACGCTGGTCCCCTCGTTTTCACGACTGCGCCGGGTCCGTCGCGATGCTCACGCTTTTGGCCCGACCCAGCTTGGCCTCGTCAATCACCCGCACCAACAGGCCCGCATTCGCATTCCGATCCACCTGCAATACCACCGGCAGAGGTTCATCCCGGCACAACCGACTCACCAGCGGCCTCACACCCCCCACGCCAATCTCCTGGCCGGCGTGAATCACCTGTCCCTGCGCGGTGATGGCAATCAGGATGCACTGCTTCTCCAGCGCCTGCGCGCTCAGTGCCTGCGGTTTGTCCACCTCCGTCCCCGTCTCCTCCACAAACACCGTCGTCACAATGAAGAAAATCAGGAGGATAAACACCATGTCGATCAACGGAGACACGTTGATCTCCGTCAGTTCATCCGCCTCCACCAGCACGCGTCGGTATTTCATGCCTCCACCAAAGCCACCGATTCCACGGGAGCCGAACGGTGCCTCCGCAGCCGCACCCGTTGAACCAACAGGCTCTCCAGCCGCGCCGCAAAAGCCTCCCACTCATGCCGCCGCCGCCGGGCCCAGTGCACCATCATCATCCCCGGCAGGGCCATGCACAGCCCCACCTCCGGCGGAAACAACGCCTGCGAAATCCCGGCCGCCATGGCCTCCGTGATCTGTCCTCCCCCACCCAACGCCAGCGCCCGAAACGTCGCCAGCATTCCCGTCACGGTCCCCAACAACCCCACCAACGGCCCCGCCGCCACCAACGTGCTCAGCAGGGCCAGTTGCCGGTCCGCACCCGCCGTGTACAAGTCCGTGGCCGCCAGGCAACGCCGATGCACCTCACCCTCCCGATCCTCTTCCACCCCGGCCACCACCAGCAATCCACGTGCCTCCTGCGGGGCCGATCCGGGATCCCCAACCCACTTCTGCCAGTCCGCCTCCGTGCCCCACCGATCCGGCCAACGCCGCATCTGCAGGATTAACCGGAGCCCGACGGTAAACATCATCAATGACACCACCGCCAGCGGCAGCATCACCCAGCCGCCCCGCACCCACGTCTGCACAATCATCTCAATCATCGTGTCACTCCTTCCCGAATCGCCGACGGCGTCCGCGACGCCGGCAGCCCGTTCAAAAACGCCACACTGATCTGCTCCAACCGGCCCAACATCCCCTTCAACCGCCGCGACAGCAGCGCATGCAGCAACAACGAGGGAATCGCCACGATCAATCCAAACTCCGTCGTGATCAGCGCCTCCGAAATCCCACCCGCCAGCGTCTTGGGATCCCCCGTGCCAAACACGGTGATCACGTTGAAAGTGTTGATCATGCCCGTCACCGTGCCCAGCAACCCCAACAACGGCGCGGCCGCCGCCGCCAGGGCCAAAAACGGCAACCCGCGCTCCCACCGCGGCCGCAGCGCCAGCATCTTCTCGTACAGCACCTCCTCGACGGCCTCCTTGGGCTCCCGCCAATGAGCCACCGCCGCCTCCAACATCCGACCCACCGGACCCGCAATGCGCCGCGCCACCAATTGCGCCCGCTCCGGGTTCCCCTCCGACAACGCCACCAACACGGCCTGCACCTCCTCCGGACCCGCCATCGGCACCCGACTCAACTGAACCCACTTGACCACGAAAATCAGCAGCGCCGTCGCCCCCAACAGCAGAATCGGCACCATCACCGGACCCCCCTTCCGAATGTGCGTCCACAAGGAGTCCCGCGTCGCTGCCAGCTTCAGCGCATTACCCTGTGTGGGATCCACCGGAAGCAACCCCGCCCCGTTCGAAGCAACCGCACGAATCTCTGAAGACGCCTTCGCATCCACCGGGACCACCTCCGGCGCGGGCGCGTTCAACCGCACCTGCACCACACCCGCCGCCCCGTCCTCACCCGCCGCCGCAAACCACACGGCCGGCCCTATCATCACGTACCGACCCTCCACCAGGGCACCGCCCGCAGACAACGCACGTCCCTCCACAATGTCGCCCCCCATCAACCGTTCAATCCGCTCCAACCCCGCATCCACCAGCGCCAATTGCCGGCCCAACCGATCCGCCGGGTCACCCGCATCCTCCGATCGCGCCCGCTGATATTCCCGCAACACACCGTCGTACCGCGACGCTTCCGCCCCATGCAACCGCCCGGAAAACGCTTCGAAGTAGTTGTGCAACAGCCCCTCCACCGCCGCCACCTCGTTGCTCCGGGCCCGCAGCTCCGACTTCAACACGTTCAACTCCACCAGCGCATTGTCCGCCGCACGGCGCGCACGCTCCAACTCCGCCCGACGCGCCGTCACCGTCTCCTCCAGCTCCCGCACCCGTCGCACCAGCGGCAACCGCTCCGCCTCCACCTCCGCTCGTGTCTGCGCCAGCTCCCGCAGCGCCGCCTCCAAATCCGCCCGCGCCCCGCCCTCCACCAGCGACCAGTCCGCGCCCATGGCCCAGCCGGCCCCGAGCACCCACAGAATCCACAACCAGTACCCGCGCTTCATTCCTGAATCCCTCTCCCAACAGCTCACCGCACCTCCACCGGCAACACCACAAACCGGGCCGCCTGACGGCCCTCATACACCTCGACGGCATCCCGAATCCTCCCGGCCAACGCCGAATCCTCCACCCAGCGCCAACCATCCGGCCCCGGTACACCCCGGCCCGCCAGCCGACCGCCCTCATCCACAAACCACGCCTGGCCCAGACCCAGATACAACACCGTAACTCGCACCGCCTTCCCATCCGGTCCGGGCCGCAACTCCGGATGCACCGTCACCGCCGATTGAAACTTCTCCACCTCGTTCAACAACGTCACCAGCGTCTGCAACCTCATCCATGCGGACCGGCCCCGAACCTCACCGTCCCCCTCCAAACGGTCCAACAACGGTTGCACCGTTTTCTTCAACGGCTCCGGAAATCCCGCCGCCAACCGCCTGACCCGGCCCTCCAACTCCGGCAACCGCCCCTTCAAAACCTCCAATGCCTTCTCCAACCGCTCCTTTTCCCTCTCCACCTGCAACCGCTCCTGAACCACCACCGTGCTCTGCGTGTGCACCTGCGACATCGCCGCTTCCAATGTCCGCAACTCCCCCTCCCACAGGGCACGCGTCTGCTCCAGCGCCTCACGCTCCGCCACCCAATCCGAGCGCACCTTCGAAATCATCTGGCGCGTCCGCACCCACTGCTCCAAAACAGATGCCCCCTCGGGCCCTGCGGAACCCGTTACCTCCGCCGCCCGCCCGGCAAACGAAGCCGCCGCGCACCACACAATCCCGATCCAACAGCCGAGTCTCATGCTGCCGCCACTCTGCCGCCCGACCCTGACAGGCACATGACGGTTGTGTGACAAATCCGTGACAGGCGGTTCCATCCACCGTTCTGTGCCGGTCCACCTCGTCTCCCCACACCCGTTCGGTTGAATTCCCAACCCACGAAGAACCTGACATCCGGCCACGGCCCGCCCTAACCTGCTCTCATGAACAAACGGTGGAACCGGTGCCTCAACCCTGTCCTTGCCGCCGCCATTTTGGTGACCGCGGTCGCTTCGCTGCGTGCGTCCTCCGATCCGGCCACCCCACCGATGTCCTCATCCGCTCCAATCGAACGCCCATCCGCCAACGCCGGCACGACCCAAGGCAGTCGCCTCCAATCCCTCGCCCTCAACACCAGCCCACCGGGCCCCGCAGCACTGACCGGCCCGGCCAATCCCCCACCAGCTCGACCCAACCCGTCACCAAAACCCGCTCCGCCCGCCGGAACAACCCCGCCCCTGCCCC
>NZ_JAAKYA010000072.1:78242-114747 GCF_011044775.1 Limisphaera ngatamarikiensis
TGGATCTATCCCACGCGCGGCGATGGTCGACCGGACCGCTTCTTCGCATTTTCCTCCACGAACCTCAGCCACTGGGTCCAACACGGGCCCGTGCTCAGCCTGGACGAGGTCGCCTGGGTCCCCGAAGACGGTGCGCCCCGACACTACGCATGGGCACCGTCCGTCCTCCATCACCGCGGTCGGTGGTACTTCTACTACTCCGTCGGTCCCCAAAACCCCACGCCCTCCCGCATCGGCGTGGCTGTCGGCGACAACCCCGCCGGACCGTTCCACGACAGCGGCCGTCCCCTCCTCACCGGGAGCGCCGATTTCGAAGCCATCGACCCCATGGTCTTCGCCGACCCCGCCTCCGGCAAACTCTACCTCTACGCCGGCGGCAGTGCCGGCGCCAAACTCCGCGTGTTCGAACTCGCAGACGACCCGACCCACATCGCACGCGAAATCCCCGTCGAAACCCCGCCCTTCTTCACCGAAGGCGCCTTCATGCACCACCACAACGGCCGTTACTACCTCTCCTACAGCCACGGCAACTACCGCGACGCCTCCTACTCCGTCCACTACGCCACCGCACCCACTCCCACGGGCCCCTGGACCTATCGCGGTCCCATCCTCACAAGCGATGCCACCCGTAAAGGCCCCGGACACCATTCCTTCCTCCGCCTCCCCGACTCCGAGCGCTGGCTCATCTTCTACCACCGCTGGGAAGGCCAGACCGGCAACGGCCCCTTCCACGGCCAACGATGGATCTGCATCGAACCGGTCGAGTACAACCCCGACGGCACCATCCAACCCATCCGCATGTCCGGCGGACTCTGAACCGGCCCGTTCCGCGGATCCAAACGAACCGTCCACACCCCCCGGCCCAAGGCTTCGCCTGCCTCCCGGGCCTCAAGCCCCCAACCACCCCACGGGACCGCAGCCCGCCTTGCCTTCCCAAACTTTACAGGGCCGCCAAATCCTGATTGCATCGCGCCCATGCGAGTCCGAAACCTCTCAATCCTGTTGTGCCTCACCTGGACCACGGCCCTCGTGGGAGCCGCGCCCGGCCCCGAATGGAAATTGGTTTGGGCCGATGAGTTTGACCGACCCGGCCTGCCCGATCCCGCCCGCTGGAACTACGAGGAGGGGTTCGTTCGAAACCGCGAACTCCAGTACTACACCGTCGCTCGAACCAATAACGCGCGCGTGGAGAACGGGCTCCTCATCATCGAAGCCCACAAGGAGCGGTTCCCCAACCCTCGCCACCGGCCCGATGCCCCTCCCGAACGCTGGCAGCAGAGCCGCCCCTTCGCCGAATACACCTCCGCCAGCCTCACCACCCGCGACCGCGCCTCCTGGACCTACGGACGGTTCGAAATCCGAGCCCGCCTGCCCCGTGGCCGCGGTACCTGGCCCGCCTTCTGGATGCTCGGCACCAACATCACCCAGGTTGGCTGGCCCGCCTGCGGCGAAATCGACATCCTCGAATATGTCGGACACGAACCCGGCATCATCCACGCCAACGTCCATACCCGCGGGTACAATCACGTTCGCGGCAACGGCCGCGGCGCCCGCATCCAAATCCCCGACGCAGAAACCCATTTCCACGTCTACGCGCTCGAATGGTCCCCGCAACGGCTCGACTTCTTCGTGGACGACCGGAAATTCTTCACCCTCGAAAACGACGGCACCGGCGTGGACTCCTGGCCGTTCGACGCACCCCACTACCTCATCCTCAACCTCGCCATCGGAGGTGACTGGGGCGGACAACGCGGCGTGGACGATTCCATCTTCCCCTGCCGGTTTGAAATCGATTACGTCCGGGTTTACCAGCGCTCCCCGCCCTGATCCGACCCAAAAAACCACCCCGCTGCCGCGCCGTCACGCTCCACCAGCCCCATCAGCCGGCCCTGCACCCCGGGCCATGGCAACGGATCCACCTTGCACCACTCCGGGCCGATCCAGCCCGGCATCCAACCCGGCCGGCCCGTTCAGGGCACCAACCAGGTCTCCACCCGGTAAAAACCCATGGGCCGATCCGGCTCCAGTGGGACTTGGAACAGGAAACAACCCGGCCGCACCGGGTCCGGTACACAAGCGGCCCGCCAGACAGGGCGCCAGGCATTGGAAAGGTTGGTGGTCAAAACCGCGCTCATGACCAGTCCCAATCGAGCCGCTTCGGCCACCCCGGGTTCCGCACTCAGGGTCAACAGGTTCCAGTCCTCCAGGCCCACCGCGTGCAAGCGCACAGGTAGCATCCGGATCCTCCACGTCGCCACCGTCAGCAGAAATGTGCAACTGGCCCCCTGGCCCGGCTCCAGATCCCCCAGGTCAAACGCCAGCGCCCCACTCACATAACGGCCCTCCGGCGGTTCAAACCAGTCACGAAAACTCAGCGCATTGGTCTCCACGCTCCAGTGCACCCCCACACTCGGTTTGCCGGTGATGTGACTGTCCTGATCCCACCGGCCGTAATAGCCGGTCTCCCACGCCGCCGGGGGCCGATCCGCGTGCAGGGTCAACACGTCGTGCAACCAAACCGATTCGCCCGAACGACTGTCCCGGGCCAGTGACCGGCCCTGTAACGTCAGGTCATAATGAAACTCCCCCCACGGCCCGCCGTAATCGCGGTCGTCATAAACAGCCGCCTGGCTCTCCAAACCGTGCAGGAACTGAAACAACCGCACGCCGCGAAGGACCCGGCCGCTCAGGTTGGTCACCGAACAGGTCTGCCGAAAAACGTAACGGTCGGTCCAAAGGCACCGCGGCGGCCAGGATTGAGACCTCGGAACAATCCCCGCAGCTATGCCGCTGACCGAATCCACCATCTCGTAGGTCAGAACAATCCGCACGAGCCGGTTCGTCACGACCGACCGGAGAATGGGAAAACCCCAGGCGTTCGTGGGTGTGCCGCGCGAGGGCGGGCCGATCGCATCCTCCACGCCAAAGTCAGAGTTGGAGGTCCAGTCCGGATAAAACCAGTACGGCTGCAACCAGATCGGCGACATCCGTCCGTCCGGGTCCATGTAGCCCACGGCCGTGGCCCACTCGCCCGAGAGATATTCCCGCCCCACAAAACCCGGCCGCCGATCCAACGCAAAATCCGCATACCCGAAGTCGGTCAGCAAAATCTCCCAGGTCGGACTGCTGACGGCGGTGCCGGTAATCGGATCGGCCCGGACCGCGCAGGTCGCAAGGAGGCTCAGCACGGCCACAATCCCCCGAAGCCATGCCCTCGCAGTGCTGGATCCCCTCCTGATCATACAGCCCTCCTTATCAAAGATTGCCTGAATCGGCAATCGCCATTCCTGGTCAGCACCCGAGGACGACAACGAATCCCCGGACCTTCTCCACGCGCTTTCCCGGCGGAGACCCGACCCCCGGTCGCCCCTCCAAGCCTCTTCGCATCGAGCGACCTCGGAGGTTGAGCGCTTGCCCCTGCGATCTCGGTGCCTTCGACCCCCTCAGATCGCCGACCCACCACACACGGAAGCTCCGTCGCACCCCGCGCCCCACCGCGCTCACGCACCCCACTTCCAATGCTTCACAACCGCCCAAAGTCCAACCGGCCCGCAGCCCGTGGCCCGATCGCAGTCCGACCACAAAGCCGCCACCAAGACACGGACTCCAGTGCCGCGGCGATCCGCTCCGGCTTGAAGCGCGCCCTCACAATTCCGTCCCGAGGCAGGGCGCGGCGTGCACACCAGCTCGCCATGGCCACCCACCTTCCACACCAACAACCACCCGGGCCGCCCAATGATTCCCTCGGGCACAATGCACCGCACAAAACCTCGGCCACGACGTAACCTTCGCCCGGCACGCACGCCGCCGATGGTTCCGTCCAGCCCGTTTTCCCGCCTCCACCCGGCCCTCAGACTCGGCAGCACCTGTGATGTCAACCCCACGAACTGCAGCAGCTTGTCTCCTTGCGCCGTTGGCCGGGCAGCCACTTGAGCAAGCCGGCCTGAACACCGTCGGGGCATCGGGACTAAAGGTGCCGCGCCGGTTCCAACGTTGGCCCGAAGAACCCCTGGCGGCCGGGCAAGGGCGCATCCCGGCTTTTTGCAGCCCTGGATCGGCCGCAGAAGACTTTCGGCCCGGCCACGTCCATTCCTCCGGAGCAGCTGCTCCAACGTTATGCGCCCAAACCTGAACCGAATGCAGTGGCGGTCACCTGAGTGATGACGCCAGCCCGGCCAAACAAGCCCTGTTCCACCCCGAAAAATGCCCGGGCACCAGAAACCGGCACCAATCCATCTGGCAACGTTGCAGTTGCATGCCCGGCGCTTGACACCGGGAAAGTCGGGGTTCTAGCGTGGGTTGGTCCGTTTTTAACAACGGTTGCCGTTCATGCACGGGTCTGCGACAACTTACGTAACCTTGGCCGCGTTCCTGGTGGTGGCGCTGCTCTTTGCGCTGGTGCCGCTGGGCCTGGCGCGGCTCTGGGCACGGCATTTTGCCCCGCCAAAACCGGGTCCCATCAAAAACAGCATCTACGAGTGCGGTCTGGAATCGCGCGGGGATGCGTGGCGCCCCTTCCGCAGCTCGTACTACATCTACGCCATCGTGTTCCTGGTGTTCGACGTGGAGATCGTGTTCCTCCTGCCTTTCGCCGTCGCATTTGGAGGACTGACCGTGGGGGCAGTGCTGGCGATGATGCTGTTCCTGGCTTTGCTCGTGGAGGGATTGCTCTGGGCCTGGGCCAAGGGGGTGTTGCGATGGGTGTGAGTCGGCACACGAACGGCCCGGCCACCCCGGCCGGCGCGCCCGCCGCTCCGGTTCCGGTTGAGTTGTCCGCGATGCGGGTCTAGGGTTGAACGCCATGGACGCAGGTTTGCGAAGCGAACTGCAGCGGCACGGAATCTTTGTGACGACCCTGGAAGAGCTGTACAACTGGGGCCGTAGCAATTCCCTTTGGCCGCTCGGTTTTGGCCTGGCCTGTTGCGCCATCGAGATGATTGCCGCCTCAATGGCACGGTATGATCTGGCCCGTTTCGGCGCCGAAGTGTTCCGTCCGTCGCCGCGCCAGGCCGACCTCATGATCGTGGCGGGCACGGTGACCAAAAAAATGGCCCCCCAGGTGGTCCGCCTCTACAACCAAATGGCCGAACCCAAATACGTCATCGCCATGGGGGCCTGCGCAATCTCGGGTGGCCCGTTCAAACAGGGTTACAACGTCCTGAAAGGCATCGACCGATACATCCCGGTGGACGTGCATATCCCCGGGTGCCCACCCCGACCCGAGGCGCTGATCCATGCCCTGATGACGCTCCAACAACGGATCGCTGAAGAATCACTGACCGGCCCCAACCGACCAAGACATCTGCGACCGGATCAGCCGGCCGAATACCCCGTCCCCGAATACGGGCCCCATGACCTGGTGCCACCCAAGAATCCCGACCTCTTTCACCCGCCCCTCATCCAACGCCCCGCCTGACGCCATGGAACCGTTGGAATCCATTCGCGACCGCATCCTCCAGGCCGTGCCCGGCGCACGGATTGAACTGGTGCCCAACCCCTCGCCCTCAGGCCAGCATTCCTTGCTGGTGGACGCCGAACACGCCCTGGCGGTGGCGCGGTTCTTACGGGACGACCCACAACTCCGCTTCGACTACTGCTCCAATGTCACCGGCGTGGACTGGCTTGACACCGAAGTCGAAGAAAAAGTCCGCACAAAAGTGCGGGTGGACGGGGAGGAACGCGAAGTGGAAGAAACCCGCAAGAGCATCCGACCCGGTTACCTGGAAGTGGTTTACCACCTCTACTCCGTGGGGTTGCGACACGGGCCGCTCGTGCTCCGCATGCGGACCGGCAACCGCACCGATCAAGTCCACCTGCCCTCCCTCACACCCGTCTGGCGGAGCTGCGAATTCCAGGAACGCGAGGTGTTCGACCTTTTCGGCGTCATCTTCGACGGGCACCCCGACCTGCGCCGCATCCTCATGTGGGACGGTTTCGAAGACCACCCCATGCGCAAGGATTACGTGGAACCTGACGACTACGAATACGAACCCACCCCCCACGGTACCGTGGCCGAAAAGGCGCGGCGATGGCTGGAAACCGGCGGGCAGGCACCCTCGGCCGGCCCGGCAGCGTCCTGATCCCTCCGCAGCCCTCCCACCGGCACGGTCCCCCGCCGGAGTTGAAAGGACCGGCCCCCGCGACCCCCGGCCCGCCCGGCCACTTGCCACGGCCCGCTTCGCACGGCATAGGTAAACAGCGGATGCCAACGGTGATCGCCAACGGCAAGACGGTGGAAGCGCAGGTGCCCTGTTCGCTGGAGGAGTTCCTTCGTGCCCAGGGGCTGCCGCCACGCAGCGTCGTCGTCGAACTCAACGGCGAGGCCATCCCCCCGTCCCAATTCCCCCACCGACAGGTCCGGCCCGGCGATCGCTTGGAGATTGTCCGAATTGTTGCAGGCGGTTGAACCGCCCGCGTCACAATCGCGCTGATCTTCCACCGACCGCACCGGTTCCTCTGGCGGCAAGCCGGGGTTCAGCCCCTGCGGGGCTTGCAGGGTCGGTTGCATCCCCGGGCAGCGCGCGCGCCGGAAACCACCGGTCGCACCATGACCTTGCCGGAGTTCGCGCTCATCGTCTCGTGTGCCGGGGAGCTGTCCGTCGGCCCCGCCGGGCCGCCCACGGCCCATCCCCCCGGCGCTGACGCCTCGAACCCGGCTTGTTCGACCACTCCACACCAAACCAAAAAGCCCCGCGCCGGCCGGATCGCCTGCGCGGGGAAAATTCCAAAAAATTTATGGTGCGCATGGCAGGACTCGAACCTGCACGGATTGCTCCACTACCACCTCAAAGTAGCGCGTCTGCCAATTCCGCCACATGCGCACCCGTGCGCCATTATTAAAACACGTCACCCCCGTTCGCGCAAGAGGGGTCCTGAGCCCTCGCACCGAGCCGTGCACCCGACATTTTACCCTTGCCCACCGGGTTATCCCGCCCCCCGCCCACTCCTCATTACCCAGACCGCCCAACCGACCACGACCTCGAGCCCGCGCGCCAATCCGCCGGACCGCGCGACCTGCAACTCGATTGAGCCGCCAGATGCTTCGTCAGCATAACCGCTGGGTTTGCACCTCCGAAGCGGTCGCCCAAGGATCGGAGCGCTCGGGCTGGAATCCGACTGTGCGAACGCATGCCGGTCCCCGTCAGTGGTGCACCTTCCCCGTTCCCCGCCGGGTTCCCTTGGGAGGCACGGAGGGCACAGAGGGCGAACACAGCGATGGATTCACAGGTCAACCTGGGAGGTGTATCGCAGGTTCCACAGTGGGCATCCCCGGGGCCTTTTCTGCCCGTGCCGGGCAACCTCGCGCCAGCCCGGGAGGGGCATGGCCCTCCGTGCCCTGCCTGTCCCGGGCACGGGAAAGGCCCCGGGGACTCTCCCACAAGGCCGGTCCCGGAGCATTTCACCCAAATTCGGCCCTGGACTGTGCGGGGCCATGGGCGCGGAGGCATGGCACATCGAAACGGGCTTTCCGGCCACCCGTGTCCCGCGTGCCGGTCGGGTGCCAATCGGGGGCCGGCCTCGGGGTTGCGCACCCGGCAGCCGCTGAGGTAAGGTCCGGACCGGAGCAACGAAAACCATGCAAATCGTGCATGTTCACGTGCAGGTAAAACCCGGCTGCGAGGGACCCTTCCTCGAGGCCACACGCCGGAACGCCCGGGAAAGCCGGAAAGAACCGGGCGTGGTGCAGTTCGACGTGTTGCAGCAGGAAGACGATCCCACACGGTTTGTCCTGGTGGAGGTGTACCGCACGCCGGAGGCGGTCGCCGCGCACAAGGCCACGCCGCACTATGCCCTCTGGCGGGACACGGTGGCGCCCATGATGGCCGTGCCCCGACAGGGGATCCGTTACCGGGATTGCTTGTGCGACGAAACCCGCGCCGAGCCCACTGCACAAGGTTCTCCCACCGCGTGAGCCTTCCGCAACAAAACCGCGTGCCCCGGCGGGCCGACCACCCCGTCCCCGCCCTGATGAATCGGAACGCTCAACCTGACCTGTGAAACCGACGGACCTACGAGGCATCCTGCAGTACGTCCCGCAGTTTCGGGACCGCACCTTTGTCGTCGCCGTGGACGGCGCGGTGGTGACGGACGAGAACTTTCCGAACCTCCTGCTGGACATTGCCGTTCTGCGATCGTTGAACATTCACGTGGTCCTCGTGCACGGTGCGGCCGCGCAGATCGAAGCCCTGGGTCGGGAACAACAGGTGCAACCCTCCAACCTCGACGGCGACGGCGTCACCGACGCGGCGACCCTCCGCCTGGCCCTGACGGCGTCGAATCGGTTGACCCACGAGATTCTCGAAGGGCTGGCCGCCACGGACCTGCGCGCCGCCTGTCCCAACGCCATTGTGGCCTACCCGGCCGGGATCCTGCACGGAATTGACCAGTTGTACACGGGCAAGGTCGAGCGTGTGGACACCGAGCTGCTGGAAACGCTGTTGCACCACGGGATCGTCCCGGTGATCCCGCCCCTGGGTTTCGACGGCGAAGGCCACACCTACCGCGTCAACTCCGACAGCGTGGCCGTGGCCGTGGCCACCGCGTTGAAGGCGGTCAAATTGATCTTCGTCACAACCCGCGACGCCCTGGAACACGCAGGCAAACCGATCCGCCAGATCCTGGTGGCCGAGCTGGAACAGTTGCTGGCCCAACAGCCGGAAGGGTTCCCGCGCGAGCTCGTGTCCAAAGCCCGCCACGCCGCGGCCGCCTGCCGGGCCGGCGTGCACCGGGTCCACATCATCAACGGCCGTATCCACGAGGGACTGCTGGCCGAGGTGTTCTCCAACGAGGGAGTCGGCACCCTGGTGTACGCCGACGAATACCAGCAGATCCGGCGCGCCCTCAAAAAGGATGCCCGCACCATCTACGCCCTCATCCAGCAGGCCATGGCCACCGACGAACTGATGCGCCGGAGCCGGGCCAGCATCGAAAAGCAGATCGGCGATTACTACCTGTTTGAAATCGACCGCAACCCGGTGGCGTGCGTGGCCCTGCACGTGTACCCGGAAGAGGGCAAGGGCGAACTGGCCTGCCTGTACGTCAAACCGAGCCACGAAAACCAGGGCATCGGCCGCAAACTGATCCACTTCGTGGAAAACCGGGCGCGCGAACTCGGCCTGCGCATGTTGTTTGCCCTGTCCACCCAGACCTTCATGTACTTCCAAACCAAGGCCGGATTCGTGGAGGGGACACCCGACGATCTGCCACCGGCCCGACGCGAGAAATACGAACAAAGCGGACGACGTTCCAAGATCCTGATCAAACCTCTTTGAGCAACCCGCCGGACCTGCCCGGCACCGGACCCCATGGCACCAACCCCCTGCATCCTGACCGCCGGAACTCCCAAACGAATCGGGTTCATCTCCACCCGCTTCCGCGGGACCGACGGCGTAACCCTGGAAGCCCGCAAATGGGCGCGTATCCTGGAGGGCCTGGAGCACCAATGCTTCTGGATGGCCGGGGAACTGGATGCACCCCCGGAGGTCAGCCACCACGTACCACTGGCGTTTTTCGGCCATCCCGAAGTGGCCGACCTCCAGGCCCGGCTTTTCGGTGTCACCACCCGCAGCCGGGAAACCACCGACCGCATTCAGGCCATCAAACAGCAGCTCAAAGAGGAGATCTACCGCTTTCTGGACCGCTTCAACATCGAGGTGGTCGTCCCGGAAAACATCCTCTCCCTGCCCATGCACGTACCGCTGGGTCTGGCCATGACGGAGGTGCTGGCCGAGACCGGACTGCCCGCCATTGCGCATCATCACGACTTCACTTGGGAACGCGAACGCTACGTGATCAGCGCCGTCAACGATTACCTCCGGTGTGCCTTCCCGCCGTCGCTGCACCGGATCGAACACGTGGTCATCAACTCCATGGCCCAGAAGGAGCTGGCCCGGCGTTGCAGTCTGCCCTCGGCAATCATCCCCAACGTCCTGGATTTTGAGACCCCGCCACCGGGCATTGACGATTACAACCGCGATCTGCGACGCGAAATCGGCCTGGCCGAGGACGACTGGTTGATCCTGCAACCCACGCGCGTGGTCCCGCGGAAGGGCATCGAGCACGCGGTCGAACTGGTGCGCCGGCTCAAGGATCCACGGGCCAAACTGGTCATCTCGCATCCAGCCGGCGACGAGGGCAACGCCTACGTGGCCATGTTGCAGGACCGCATTGCCGACGCCGGCATCGAGGTGAAATTCATCGCCGATCGCGTGGGCGAACATCGGGGTGTCAATGCGGCCGGCCAAAAGGTCTACACGTTGTTCGACATCTACCCCCACGCCGACCTGGTAACCTACCCCAGCTACTACGAGGGCTTCGGCAACGCGTTCCTCGAGGCGATCTATTTCGGCAAGCCGGTCGTGGTGAATTCGTACGCGGTCTACGCCCGCGACATCGCGCCCCTGGGCTTCCGCACCATCACCATGTCCAACCTCGTCACCCGCGAGACTGTGGAACAGGTCCGGGAAATCCTCCGAAACCACCAACTGCGAGAGGAATGGGCCCGGACCAACTATCAACTCGGCCTGAAATACTTCTCGTTTGCCGTGGCCCGACGCAAATTGGTGGCGCGCCTGGCCAACCTCTTCGGCGAGGGACTGTGAAGGTGGTCTCCTGCGTGCCGGGAAACTCGGAGCCCGGCCCGGAAGGATCGCACCGGTCTGGCATCCGAAACGCAAGCCGAACCAACCAGGCCAGGCCGCACCCGGGTTCGGAACCATGCGCGTCCCGGCCTTTTCCGGCCCGGGACCGCTTCAGTTGGAACCCGTTGCCAGCCCTCGCACTCGAGCCCACGTCGCCGAGCTTTCCCGGGTCGACCCGGGAAAACCGCAGTGAAGGGCCGGCGTGTTCGTGGCCCTTCACGTCCCCGTTCAGGACCGGGTGCTGTTCGCCGGCCCACACGACGGGTTGCCCGCACATCCGATGCCCCCGGTGCAACCCCGCAACAAGGAAACACGGTTGACACGTGCCTTGCCCATCCCTAGGCTGCGACCGTTGATCGCTGCGGAGAGGACGCACACATGCTGATTCGCATCAGTCTCATCATCGCTCTGGTGGCCGGGCTTGCGACGGCCGGGATCAACCTCTTCCAGGTCCGGGCCAAGTTCGAAACGCTCAAGACCGACCGCAACAATGAGCGTTCGCTCAAAGAACAGGCGCAGACGGAACTGGCCACCACCCGCCAGCAATTGAACCAAACCACCGCCCAGCTCAAAAAGGCCGAGGAAGAACTGACCACCGCCCGCAAGGAACGCGACGAGGCCGTGGCCACCGCCGAGACCCAGAGCCGCCGCGCCGCCCAGCTGGACGAGGAACTGAAGAAGACGCGCGCAACCCTCGAGGATGCCCGGGCCGAGCTGGCCCGCTGGAACGCCGCCGGCGTTCCCGTTGAACAGGTCGCCGAAGTCGTCAGGCTCAACCGGCGCCTGCTCGAACAGGTGGACGTCCAAAAACAGGAAATCGAGGCGCTCATCCGGGCCAACGCGCGGTTGACCAACGAACTGGCCCGTGTGCTGGGCGGATCCGAATACGTGGTGCGGCTGCCCGCCCATCTGCGCGGCAAGGTCATCGCGTACGACCCGAAATGGGATTTCATCGTGGTGAATGTGGGCGAGGAACAGGGCGTGCTGGAACACGGCGAACTGCTCATCAGCCGCAACGGCCAGTTGGTGGGCAAGGCCGTGGTCCGCACCGTGGAAAAGAACCGCGCCGTGGCAAACCTCGTGCCCGGATGGAAACTGGGTGAACCGGTGGAGGGTGACGAGGTGATCCCCGCCCACCCGGCCTCCTGAGTATTCGACCATGAACCGGTCGTTCTGGTGGGTCCTTTGGCTCGGCTTGGTTTGTCTGGCCGGCTGGGGCTGCAGCTCCACCGACCCCGCAAACCGTTCCGCCCGGCCGTGGAACACTCCCAAACAGTGGGAGACGGGTCTGCCGAGCGGCATCTTGGAGGGTCGTTAACCCACCCTCCCACAGCCGGGCACAGGGCCGTTCCTCAGCCCTCTACCATTCCGACATGAGGGCCTTCAGCACGGTCGCCCGTTCACGGGGCTGCCCCGGAGTCTCGACCCGCCATGGCCGGGACACCCGGAGCCGGTCCGGGACCTGCATCCGTCTCCACCGGCCAGCCCGCCATCAAAAGCGCACGATAACCACCAATGAGCGAGGCCACCCGCCGGTACCCCATCCGCTGGGCCGCTTCAGCCGCCAGGGCGGACCGATACCCGCCCCCACAGTACAGAATCAGTTCGATCTCCTTGTCGGGAAAACGCCGTTCCAGGTCCCTCTCGAAAATCCCGCGTCCCAAATGCACCGCCCCGCGCGCGTGACCGGCCTGCCATTCATGGTCCTCCCGCACATCCACCAGCACCGCCGCCGGGTTCACCTCCAACCGGGCCCGCATCTCGGCCACGGTAACCTCGCGGATGTGTTTTTTGGCCTCGTTCACCAGCGCCAGAAATCCGGGTGAATGCTGCATACCCCCAGCCTACCGCCCCCCGGCCCCTCCGCCAAGTCCACCCGCTCGGCGCCCCGGTCCGGCCCGCCCATCGGCTGAAGGGGCCGGTCGCCCCTGCCCCTCCATCATCTCGGGCCATCCGAGGGCTGCGAACCCGTCATGAAGACCGTTGACGCACATTCCCTTCGGCTGTCGTTGGGGCTCCTGCTGGCGGTCTTTCTCTGGGGAGGCAACAACGCCGGCGTGCGGTTTCTGGTGCAGCATTGGCCGCCGGTTTTCACTGGCAGCACACGCTTTTTGTTGGCCGGTTTGCTGCTCTGGGCGGTGTTGCGCCGGACCCGCTGGCTGGGCCCCTGGGAGCCTGTCCCCCGCACGTTGAACGCACCCCTCTGGTGGCGCGGCGGATTCAGTCTGGCCGCCTACATCGTCGTCTTCAACGAGGCCCTGCGACATACGTCGGCGTCCCACGTTGCGCTGCTTCTGGCCGCTTCGCCCGTCTGGGCGCTGGTTTGGGAGGGCCGACGTCCCTCGCCGGGACAGGCAGCGCGATCGTACGCGGCAGCGGCGCTGGCGCTGGCCGGCGTGGCCGTGTTGGTGGCGCCGCAGCTCGGGCAGACGGACTGGAGCTGGACGGGCGAACTGCTCGGGCTGCTGGCAAGCGTCTTATGGACCAACTACGGCCGGCAGTGCCGCTGGTTGGGCCAACATCTGCAGGGAGCCGAGGTCACCGCGCACTCCATGTGGCGCGCGGCGGTTTGGTTGTCGCCCTGGGCATTGGCGGAAGTTTGCACGAGGCCGGTCCCCCTGCGCCCGGACCTGGTGGGCGTCCAGTTATATTGCGTGCTTGCGGGCGGGGTGGCTGCTTTCGGCCTGTGGACCCATGCCCTCCGGCATTGGGAAACCAGTCGGGTGCTGTTGTTCAACAACCTCATCCCTCTCACCACCATGTTGTGGGCGGCATGGTTCTTGGGCGAGCCGGTCACCCTGCGGTTCTTTGTGGCGCTGGCATTGGTACTGAGCGGGGTCTGGTTGGGACGGCAACCGCGTCCGGCCATTGAAACCGGAGCGGAAGACCCAAACCAGGGCCCCCGTCCCATTCGCGGTCCTTGACCTTCCGCCCATCGGCACGGCGGGGCGGAGATTGAACCGGCAGGCCTGCCCGATCCGATCGACGGCCCCTCTGCCGGTGTCCTGCTCTCGCTGCGAACGTTTGGAGCGGGGGAGGATCGCACGGACGCGGCGCCAATGGGACCAGCCGGGTTTTCTCGGATTTCCTGCGATTTCACACCCGTCTTTGAGGACGAACGGGGTCCGCCGTGCTCCCTCATCGCAGGGCGGCAACACCGCCCGGCTCTACCGCACACGGTGGGGGTTGCCTTGAAGCGCGGATGCGCCCGGGCTTTGGGGCGTCACCGGCGCTGCAGGCGGGTCGGTTGCCATCCCGCCGCCAAGCACTTGAAGCGCCACGCCATGAAAAAGTCGCCTTCGCAACCCGCGGAACCGCTTCGCCGGTCGGAACCCCGCCCCGCCGCCGGTCCCGCACCTTTCCGCGTTGTCCGGTGCAACCGCCGGATGCCCGTGGGCCAGAGGGGTGGCAACGAATCGGTCGCCCGAACCCTCCCCGGGCCGGGTGGCCACGGCCCGTGGCCATGAGCCGGTCGAATGGGACAGCCTACGGAGCTGGGTGGACCTGACGGGAATCGTAGCGAGTCGAGTGTCCGATGCGCCGTATCGTCGTTTGCCGAAGTCGTCCCGTTTCAGCCGGCCTAGTGACCGCACAACTCCGGGCGCACCTCGCCCATGGCCGGTGCGGGGCTGGCATGGCCAGAATTGGGGATACCGTCCCCAGTCGGTTCTTAACAGAATCTGGCACGAGAACAGGGCGCCGGATGGCGCCACGAAAGGCAAACCCGATCAAACTCAAACGGACGACCCATCGTACGAGACATGGAACTGCAGCACCGACATCTTCTGGGACTGGCAGCCGGGCTGGCCGGCTGCGTTGCGAGCCTTCAGGCGCAACCCATCGAAACGAACGTGTTCAGCCCGGTGGCCGATACGTACGTCCAATACGGCATCGGTCAAGATTCGAATTTCGGGACGCTGGAGTACTTGTATCTGTTCGCCAACGGGACGGCCCGCGACTACTTCGCCTACGTCCGGTTTGACCTCTCGGCCGTCCCGTCCGATGCCCAACTGGTCGACGCAACGCTAAAGCTCACCAAGGTAACCGGACCCCGAAACGATACCTTGAACACTGCCCGACTGCGAATCCTCGGCCTGAACGACGTACCGGGAAACACACCCCAGAATTGGGACGAACTCACCCTCACCTTTAACACCATTGGCGCCGAATGGACCGCGCCCAATGAGTTCGACCCCGACCGGGTCACCAGTTTCGATGACGCCCTGGGGAATGAAACAGCCGACAACACGACCGGCATCGCCACCATCAGCGGAGCCAACCTGGTCAACTTCCTGACCAGCCGGTTGACCGCGGGCGGCCTGGTTACGTTCATCCTCGACTTTGCGACCACAGAGGGCGGGCGCGGCTTCGCCTTTGGTTCGCGCGAGAACGCCGACCCGAATGCCCGGCCGCAACTGACCCTGGCCTATCAGGTGCCCGAACCCACAATGCCGGCCCTCCTGACCTTGGGCGGGTTACTGTTCCTCGCATGGTGTCGGCGACTCCGCTGAAGCGCACGGATCCGGGCCCCGTCCCGGGCCAAAACAAGCTTCAACGCCCCCGGCCACCCGGTTTCCTCGCTTGGGGATTCGGGTTGGCCGGGTGGCTCTTTCTGGGTGCCAGCCCGGCGCCTGGCCCGGCAAGGGCTTCGACCGATCCGCCCCCGGTCAGCCTGGTCATCACCCAGGGCCACTTCATCCTGGACAACGGCCTGCTGCAGGCCCGTATCGAACAGCGTTCCGGCGTGTTAACGTCCCTGCGTTACAACGGCGAGGAACTGCTGGCCCAACACAGCCCGGGCGGCGCCCTGGGCGGTTACTGGTCCTGGGTGGGACGCCTCAGCCCCGGCCCGCGCCGACAACCCGTGGTCCGCATCGACCCCGCCACCAATGCCGGAGCCATGGCCGAGGTGGCCACGGAATATTTGCAGGACCCGGACCGGCCGGTCGCCTCCACGGAAATGAGCCTGCGCTACACCATGTTGCGGGGTGAACCGTGCCTGTACCTCAGCGCCGTCTGGCGGCATCGAGCCGGCGAGCCCCCCTTCTCCGTCGGCGAGGGCCGATACGCGCTGAAGCTCAACCCCGACCTGTTCGACTTCCTTTCAGTAGACAAGGCCCGCCAACGTCTCATGCCCGCCCCGGCCGATTGGGACCGCGGTGAGCCCACCAACCTCAAGGAGGCCCGGCGCCTGGTCACCGGCCGCTACGCGGGCACCGTTGAACACAAATACGACTATGCCGCCCCGTTGTACGAAATCCCCGCCTACGGCTGGAGCAGCACGCAAAAAGGGATCGGCCTGTGGATTGTCCAGCCGTCCTGGGAATCCGTGGCCGGCGGACCCACCAAGGTCGAGCTCACTGGTCACCTCGACGTCAACCCCGGCGGCACACCCACTCTGCTGTGGATGTGGCTGGGCAGCCACTATGGAGGCAGCTCCCTGGTGGTGGGGACCAACGAAACCTGGAGCAAGTTCATCGGGCCCATCGCCCTGTACTGCAATCATGGAGGCAATCCCGAACAACTCTGGCAGGACGCCCTGGCCCGCGCCCGCGTTGAATCCGGTCGGTGGCCCTATTCCTGGGTCCTGGACCCGGATTACCCACCGGCGTCCGAACGCGCGCTGGTGCGCGGCCGCATTCAACTGCAGGATCCGGAGCTCGACCTTGGCCGGGTTGGAACCCTTTGGGTGGGTTTGACCGCCCCGGATTATCCCCTGCCGGCGCCGGTCGGCGCAGGGCGACGCTTCGGTCGCGCCGGCCCCGGCACTCCGGACACAAACCTGCCCCCGCCCCTTTTCCGCAGTTTTCCGCCCATGGTGGACTGGCAACGCGACGCCAAACATTACCAGTTCTGGGTCCGCGCCCGGGCCGACGGATCCTTCGAAATCCCCCATGTGCGGGCCGGCACATGGGCGTTGCGCGCCTTTGCCGAGGGCGTGTTGGGCGAACTGGTCCGGACCCAGATAGTCGTCCGCGCCGGTACACGGCTCGATCTGGGCACGGTGGTCTGGCAACCGGAACGATGGGGCCGGACCCTGTGGGAGATCGGGGTGCCGGACCGTACGGCCCGCGAGTTCCGTCACGGCGACCATTACTGGCAATGGGGGCTGTACCTCCGGTACCCGGAGGAATTCCCCCATGACGTGGACTTCGTCATCGGTCGAAGCGACTGGCGCCGCGACTGGAACTACGTGCAGCCGCCGCGCATCCGCGAGCTACCCGGGGTCCAGCTCTCCGAAGAACACGAAAGCCCGGAAACCGCCGACGCCGGGGCCAACCCCAACACCCACCCGCCGGCGCGGGTTGAACCCACCACCTGGACCATCCGGTTCACAATGCCCGGACCGGTCCGGGGCACCGCCATCCTCCGCATGGCCTTTTGCGGTGCCGGGCCCGGATGCCGCATCGAGGTTGGCGTCAACGGCCTTCCCGTGGGTGACACCGGCTTCCTGCCCCCCACCGGCACCATGCACCGCGACGGAATCACCGGGTACTGGACCGAACGCCGCATCCGATTCGACGCCGCTCTGCTCCGGCCGGGCGAAAACCGCATCACCCTCCACCTGCCCGCACAAACCTGGACCCAGGGGGTGCTGTACGACTACCTGCGCCTGGAACTGGTTGAAGAGGCCGGACCTCCGGACGGCGGACCGGCCCCACCGGGCCCTCGTTGACCGCGTCAACCGCGGCGCCCCCACCGGATCCCACACCCGCCGCACCGGCCCGGTCAAAGGCTGTTCAATACGTCAATCATCTGGCGCAGCCGACCGTAATCGCGTCGGTTGAACCCGAAGGCGATCCGGTGCAGTTCCAGGTGATCGCGGTCTTCCTGTTCCTCCGGCGTGGGCGGGATCCGCTGGATGGGCGGCCCGGTGATGATGTCAGCAAAATCCTCGTTCAGGGCCGCCAGGGCCGTGTCCGAGGGCGGATGCTTCAGCCGGATCACGAACAGGTCCTTGACGAACCGGGTCGAATGAAAATTGCGGTAGAAACGCGTGATGATCCGGACCGCCTCGTCCACGTTGTCGGTGATCTGGTAAAGATTCAAATCCTCCGGCGAGATCAGTTCGTCCCGCAGCAGATGATCCCGCACGTGGCGGTCCCAGGTCTTCCAGTACGTGCCGCCGGGACGGTCAATCAACACCAGCGGCATCAACTGGCTCTTGCCGGTCTGCATCAGCGTCAGGGCTTCATACCCCTCGTCCAGCGTGCCGAATCCGCCCGGGAACAACACCACCGCATCAGCATGCCGGATGAAGATCAGCTTGCGCGTGAAGAAGTACTTGAACGTGACCAGCTTGGCGTCCTCACGAATCACCGGGTTGGGATTCTGTTCCCAGGGCAGCCGGATGTTGGCGCCGAAGCTCATCTCCGAACCTGCCCCCTCGTGCGCCGCCTGCATGATGCCCGGACCCGCCCCGGTGATCACCATGTACCCGGCCGCCGCAATTTTGCGCCCAAATTCCACCGCCTGCTTGTACTCGGGCTTGTGCGGCGCCGTCCGGGCGGACCCAAACACCGCCACCTTCCGCACATGCGCGTAGGGCGCAAACAACCGGAACGCATACCGCAGTTCGCGGTTGGCAATCTGGATCACCCGCACGTCGCCCCGATCCGCCACGTCGGTCAGCAGCTTCAGCGCGTTCTCGATGATGTCGGCCACGATGGCCTCGTTGTATCCGCCGCCCTTGTAACGGATCAGCTCCTGAATCCGGCGCTGCAACTCCGGATCCGGCGGCGGTTTTTCCTTTTTGTCCGCGTTGATCACGCGCCAAAGATACGGGACAACCCGGCTGAAGCAACGGTCGACGGCCCGCCGGCCGGTTCGGCCCCAACCCCACCGTGAACCGTCGCCCTCCCGGAATCGGGCCGGACCCTGTCAAATCGCCGCGTGAATGGGCGGCGGTTCCGAGCCCCCCGATCCCGGGTGCAAGACGCGATACAGCAACCAGAGCAGATCGCGCGTCAGAAACGGTTTCCGCAACAGGCTTTCCACCCGAAGATCTTCCAGCCGCACGACGGTCACCCGCTCCGCCACACCGGTCATCCCGATCACGGGCAGGCTCACTCCCCGCCGATGCAATTCCTGAATCAGGGCCGGCCCGTCCATCCCGGGCATGAGCATGTCGGTCAGGACTGCCCGAACCCGGTGAGCATACCGCTCCAACAGTTGCAGCGCCTCGCCACCTTCACCGGCCAGCAACACCTCGTAACCATGCTTTTCCAGCGTCCGGCGCAGCATGTCACGCACACCCGCCTCGTCGTCCACCACCAGGATCATCTCGCCTTGTGCGCGCGGCGGCAGGTCCGGTTCCGCCGTCGCGGGCTCGGCTGCTTCAACCTGTGTGGCCGGCAAATAGACTTCAAAGGTTGTGCCCTGCCCCACGATACTCTTGAAACGGAGGAACCCGTTGTGACCGCGCACGATACCCAATACCGTGGGCAGCCCCAGACCGGTCCCCTTGCCCACGTCCTTGGTGGTGAAGAACGGATCAAAAATGCGGTCGCGAATCTCGGGCGGTATCCCCACACCCGTGTCGCTCACGGTGATGCAGACATACGGCCCGGGTTTGGCATTCGCATCAAACGCCGCATAAGACTCGTCCACATACACGTTCTCGGCGGCCAGCCGCAGCGTGCCCCCCTGCGGCATGGCGTCCCGGGCATTCACGCACAGGTTCATCAGAGCCTGATGCAACTGCGTGGGATCGCCCAGTACCGACCACAATTCACGCGGCGCATGCAGGTCCGACTGAATGTTCCGGGGGAAGGTTTCCCGGATGATCTTGTCCATCTCGCGCAACAGATGCCGGACCGGCACCGGCACACGCGCGCCCGGTGTGCCCCGGGCGAATGTCAGCAGCTGGCGGATGATGTCCGCGCCGCGTTGCGCGCACTGTTCCACCGTTTCCAGCATCGCCCGCGCTTCGGGGTCCTCGGTCGTCTCCCGCAACAGCGGGGCCGCCATCAGGATCGGCGCCAGCAGATTGTTCAGGTCGTGGGCAATGCCGCCGGCCAGGGCCCCGATGGCCTGCATCCGCTGGGCATGAAGGAATCGGGCCTCGATCTCCTTGCGCTCGGTGATGTCGGTAAGAATCGCCAGCACCCGCGGAGGGCCTTCGGGCAGATCCCGCAACAACGTCCAGCGCACCAGGGCCACCCGTTCCCCGCCGGTGGCCTGGCGGATGCGAATCTCGCCGGTCCATTCGCCCGATTCCTGCACCTGCCGCTCCGCGTCGGCCAGGCCGGGAAAGATCAGCTCCGGCACCTCCTCCAACCGATGCCCCACCAGTTCCGCCCGATCCCGTCCCAACAACCGGGCCGCAGACGCGTTGGCGTACCGAATCTCATGATCCACCGTCCAGACCAGGATGGCGTCGTTGGCCGCCTCCAGAAGGGCCGCCTGTTCCTGAAGCCGTTCCTGGGCTTTCTTCCATTCGGTGATGTCCAGACCGCAACCGCAAAGGCCGATGATCTTCCCGGTTTCATCCCGCAGCGGTACCTTGGAGGCAATCTTCCATGCCACGGTGCCGTCGCGCAGCACCACGCGTTCCTCGTAATTCAGCAGGGGCTGACCGGTCTCAATCACCCGGCGATCCTCCTCGGCAAACTGCGCAGCCTGTTCGGGCGGATAAAAATCAAAGTCGGTCTTGCCCAGGACCTCCTCCTCGGACCCGGCACGCATGTAGCGGAGGTCTTCGGGATTGGTCAGCGTTTTACGGCCCTGCAGATCCTTCGCGTACACCACCATCGGCACGGTGTTGACAATGGTCCGCAGCAGGGCCCGTTCACGGGCGAGGGCCTCCTCGGCCTTCTTGCGGTCGGTAACGTCCAGACAGCAGCCGGCCAGGCCGATGATGCGTCCCCTGGCATCCCGAATCGGTACCTTGTAGGTGAGCAACCAGGCCTGCCGCCCATCCCGCAACACAACGCAGTCTTCCCGACCCAGAATCGGTTCCCCCGTCTCCAGCACCTGCCGGTCTTCCGCGGCAAACACCTCGGCCTGTTCCGGTGGGTAAAAGTCGAAATCGCTCTTGCCCAGGACCTCTTCCTCGGACGAGGCACCCATGAACCTCAGGTCCACCGGATTGGTCAGCGTCTTCCGGCCGGTGATGTCCTTGGCGTACACCGCCAGCGGCAGCGTGTTCAGCAGCGTCCGCATCAGGGTCCGTTCGGCGGCCAAAAGGTCGCGCGCCCGCTTCAGCTCGGTAATGTCCAGCCCGATACCGGCCAGACCGATCACCCGACCCTGGGCGTCGCGCAACGGCACCTTCGATGTCAGCAACCACATTTCCGTGCCGTCCGGCCGGGTCAGACGCTCCTCGCGGTTGAGCACCGGCTGGCCCGTGTGAAGGACCTTTTGATCGTCCTCCCAAAACGCAGCCGCCTCATCCGGCGGAAAGAAATCGAAATCGGTTTTCCCCAACACCTCGGCCTCGGTTTGCACGCCCAGGTTTTTCAGATCCACCGGATTGGCCAGGGTCTTCCGGCCCTCGGTGTCCTTCAGGTAAAGGGCCACCGGCAGATGATCCACCAGCGTGCGCAACAGGGCCCGTTCATTGGCCAGTTGCTCCTCCCAACGCTGCCGCTCGGTCACATCGATCAGCGACCCCAACACCGCCGGTCGGCCGCGGTATTCCACCCTGACCCCGTGCGCTTCGACGTAAAGGGTCGAACCATCCTTGCGCCGCCCGCGGAACCGGTATCGGACCTCGCGCACCTCGCCGCTCAACCGACGCCGAACGTTCTCCTGCACCAGCGGATGATCCTCCGGATGCGTGAGGTCCAACGGCCCCAGTTTTCCCACCAGTTCCTCCGGCCGGTAACCAAAAAGTTCGGCCATGGCCGGGTTGACGTAGAGGTAGCCACTCTCATCGAAGAGGTAAACCCCCACCAGCGCGTTCTCGCTCAGCAGGCGGAACCGTTCTTCGCTCTCCCGGAGTTCCGCCTCGGCACGACGCCGCGCGGTGACGTCGGTGGTCAACGTCGCGAAACCGTCCTTTCCAAAAGGCGCCACGGACACTTCGAAATACCGGTCCACCGGCGGCCAATAGATCTCCATGCGCAGCGGCCGACCGGTGAGGGTCACCTGAGAAAACTCCGTCAGGTACGGCGCCGGCGCGGTGCCGTACACCTCAGAGGCCAACCGACCCCGCACCGCTTCGCGTTTCAGCCCCATGATGCGTTCATACGCCGGATTGACATCCAGCAGCCGATAATCCACGGGCCGACCGTTCTCGTCGAACACCAGCCGGTGCAGCGCGATCATTTCACCGGCGCCTTCGAAAAGGGAGCGGAACCGTGCCTCGCTCTCCTCCACGGCACGCCGGGCCTCGCGTTCGGCCGTCTGATCCCGGAAGACCAACACCACGCCGGTCAGTTCGCCCCGGGCATCTCGGATCGGTGCGGCACTGTCGGCGATCGGTATCTCCCTGCCGTCCCTGCGGATGAGCAATGTGTGATTGGCCAGGCCCACCGTTTTGCCCTCGCGCAATACACGGTCCACCGGGTTCTCCACCGGCTGGCGCGTGAATTCGTTGGCAATCCGGAACACCGCACCCAGCGCTTTGCCCCGCGCCTCTTCCCGGTTCCAACCGGTGAGAGCTTCGGCCACCGGGTTCATGTATTCGACACGGCCCTGGGCGTCCGTGCTGAGCACCGCGTCACCAATGCTCTCCAGCGTCACCCGCAAACGTTCGCGGCTCTGGAACAACGCTTCCTCGGCCCGTTTTTGCGGTGTCACATCCGCCACAAAACCCTCCAGAAACCGCAACTGGCCCGATTCGTCCCACACCCCGCGCCCGCGTTCCCACACCCAGCGCAGCTCGCCGTCGGCCCGCCGGATACGGTAGGTCAGCTCATAGGGCTCGCCCAACGCCAGGGCGTTCTGTACCACGTTCCACACCGTCTCCCGATCCTCCGGCACAATCAGGTCACCGTAATGCGGGCGCCCTTCGACCAGGGCATCCGCTTCGTAACCGGTCAGTTCCCGGCACCCCTCGCTCACAAAAAGCATCGGCCAGTCCGGCGCATTCGCGCAGCGGTAGGCCATGCCCTGCAAATTGGCCTGCAGGGTTCTCGTCTGCCGATAACTTTCCTGTAAGGCCTGCTCGGCCCGCACCCGGGCCGTCACATCCTCCAGCGCCAGAAGGATCATCTCGCGTGCCCGCGCCTCGCCATACAAACGCCGCGCGTTCAGCCGCAGAATCCGCTCCTCTCCCCCCGGCAGAGTCACCGTGACCTCATGGTCCTCAACCGAACTGTCCTGGTGCAGCACCCGCTCGATCAACTGTCGAAAGTCCGGTCGGTCGAGCTGACCGCCCCACAACTCAAACAATGAGCGCCCCTCCAGCGACCCCGGTTGTTCCTTGAACGTCGTGTAGAACGCCCGGTTGACTGAAACGATCCGGCCCTGCGCATCCAGCACCAACAGCGGGTGGCGCAGGGTGGCCACAATCCCTTCATTGAGGGCCAGCGCCTCGGCCAACAATCGCTGGGCTTTGCGTTCGTCGGTCTGGTCCCGAAACACCAGCACCACGCCGGTGATCCGGCCCTCCTCATCCCGAACCGGCGCGCCGCTGTCGGCGATCGGAAACTCCCGGCCGTCCCGTGCGATCAATACCGTGTGGTTGGCCAGCCCCACCACGCGCCCCTCCTTCAGCACCCGTTGCACCGGGTTTTCCGCCAGCTCACGGGTCTGTTCATTGACGATGTGAAACACCCGGCTCAGCGGCTTGCCCCGCGCCTCCGCCAACGGCCAGCCGGTCAGCGTCTCCGCCACGGGATTCAAAAACTCCACCCGACCCTCCGCATCCGTCACAATCACGGCATCCCCGATGCTCTGCAGGGTGATGCGATGCCGCTCCTCCAAACGACGGCGTTCGGCCTCCGCCGCCAGTTTCTGACGCAACATTTCCGCCCGGGCCCGCAACCCGATCAACCGAACCCCCAGCCCCAGCAACGTCACCACCATCACCCCCCCGATCCACAGCGTCCAGGCGCGACGTCGCGCCGGTGCGTAGGCCTCCCCCGCGTCCATCTTCGTCAACAACACCCAGGACGAACCCGGCACACCGGAAGCCACCGCCACAACCGGCACGCCCCGATAATCGGGCCCCTCCAAAATCCCGCGCCGCCCCGAAACCGCCTGCACCTCCACCAAACCGGTCTGCGCGCCCGGGATGCGATGCCGCAACGCCATGCCCGGCCAATGCCGCGTCTCGTTCAATATCACCACGTCCTCGCCCCGCTGCTGCAACAACAACGCCTCCGCGCTGGTGGAGGGCACCGGCCAGAAGGCCAACGTCGGCCCCAGATCCTCATAAACCCGGCCGATCAACACGGCTGCACCCGCGGCCTCCGCGCCGGCCTCGTCACTCGCAAACAACGGGGTCACCACGGCGAAGTGGGGCACCGGATCCGCCCCACTCAGAAACAGATCGCTCAAGGTTGCCTCGCCCGTCGCCAGGGCATTGGTCAGGGCCACCCGCAACTCGGGTGTCAGTGGAACGGGCTGATCCACCAGGGCCCAGCGGACCTCCCCGCGCGGATCCGTCAGCAATACCTGGTGGTAACGTCGGTTGGGAATGCGCTGCTCGACCCTGCGCCGGAGCACCGACTCCCGCGCCGGCTCGGGCCCGCTCAGCCATGCTTGAAACGCCTGGGCCACCGAGGACGAACGACGCAGAATCTCCCCGTCCTCCAACCGTTCGCCCCGCCACAGCACCACCTCGCGAGCCTTCAGTTCCGCAATGCTCTCAAGCATCTGTTCCGCCCGCGCGCGCAATTCACGGGTTTGTTCCCGTTGCAGCCAGTAGGTGGCAAACAAAACCGCAAGGGCCACGAACGCCGCCGAACTTCGAAGCCAGAAAGGCGCTTTCATAAGCTGTAAGCAAGCCCAACGAGCCTAATGAGCCGGCCCGGCCCCTGACAAGGCCCAACACCCCCCGGACCCGGGCAAATCGCCGGCCGGGCCACACTCCCGCAACAAACACCGAAAACACCTCCCGTCGACCGGCCCGCAATCTCACCGCACCCTCCCACAGATTCCCACCGGCCGGCCAACCCAATCACAACCCAATCCCGCAAATCCCGGCTTTTTAAGATTGATCCCAACCCGCCGCCGTTCCTTCCATGAGGCTGTATGAAGTCCATCATACTGGCAGCCGGGTACGCCACCCGACTCTACCCGTTGACGTTGAACCGGCCCAAGCCGTTGTTGTCTGTCGCGGGTAAGCCCATGCTGGACCATGTGCTCGCCGCCCTGGCACCCCTGCGCGACATCAACCACGCCTACATTGTCACCAACGCCAGGTTCGCCGACCAGTTCGAGGAATGGGCCCGAACCCACGGCCGGTACGCACCGTTCCCCTGCACCATCGTCAACGACGGTTCCACCGACGACACCAACAAGCTCGGCGCCATCGGCGACATCCATTTCGTCCTGCAAACCCGGGCACTCGACGAGGACCTCGTCATCGTCGCCGGGGACAACCTGTTCAGCGAGCCCCTGACCGGTTTCGGCGAGTACTGCCGACAACGGAACGCCCCGGTGCTGGGCATCTACGACGTGGGCGACCTCGACCAAATCAAGAATTACAACGCCATCTCCACCGACACCGACGGCCGCATCATCTTCTTCGAGGAAAAACCGGCCCGCCCCCAAAGCACACTCACCGGCATCGCCCTGTACTTCTACCCGCGCCACACCCTGCCCCTGATTCGACAATACGTGGCCGAGGGCAACAACCCCGACCAGCCCGGCCGACTCGTCCAGTGGATGTACCGGCGCATCCCTTTCTACACCTGGCGCGTCCCCGGTCTGTGGTTCGACATCGGGTCCAGAGAAACCCTGGAGGAAGCCGACCGGATCTTCCGTCAACTGACCCCGCGCAACCCCGCCCCGGGCAGCCCGTGAAACATGTCGGACATGTTGGGAACGTCCCCGCCCCGGTATGCCAATCGGACACGCACAACTTTGCCGCCACCGCGCCTCGCGCCCTAACTTTACAACCCGGCCGGTCTGCCGGCCCATCATTTCCCTCCCATGACCAGCCACATCCTGCCATCGCAAGTCACATCCGCACTCCTGGGATTGGGCCTGCTCCCTCTCACGGTCGGAGCGAACGTCGGCACCCTCGACCTGACCGGGCGCTGGCGATTCGCCCTGGACCGGAACGACGTGGGCGTGGCTGAACAATGGTACCGGCGGTCCTTGCCCGACTCCGTCCGGTTACCCGGGACGCTGCCCGGCCAGGGTATCGGCGACCCCATCAGCGCCGATACGCCCTGGACCGGCGGGATCGTGGACCGTTCCTGGTTCGAGGCACCCGAATATGAACCGTACCGGCGACCGGGGCAGGTGAAGGTCCCCTTCTGGTTGCAACCGGAGCGCTATTACGCCGGGCCGGCATGGTACCAGCGCGACATTGAAATCCCGCGCCGCTGGCAGGGTCGGTGGATCCGCCTGGAACTGGAGCGACCCCACTGGGAAACCTGCGTCTGGTTGGACAACCGTCCGCTCGGCACCAACCGTTCGCTGGCCACGCCCCATACCTACGACCTCGGCTTCCTCGAACCCGGCCGGTACACCCTCACCATCCGGGTGGACAACCGCCGCATCGTGGACATCGGCGAGAACTCGCACGCCATCAGCGATCACACCCAGGGCAACTGGAACGGCGTGGTGGGATACATCCGGTTAATGGCCCTGCCGCCGGTCTGGATCGAAGATCTGCAGGTCTATCCGCGGGTCTCCAACCGCAGCGCCCGCGTCCAGGTCGCGCTCACCAACCCCGCCGGCGGCCGCTTCGAAGGACAACTCCAACTCTCCGCCGCCGCAGACCCACCCGGCCGCGCCGGCTCGCTCACCTGCAACATCAGTTTCGAGGGCACCGGCTGGACAGGCGACCTCAACCTTGCCCTGGCCCCGGACACGCCACTCTGGGATGAATTCCATCCGGCACTGGTCCGACTCGAAACCAGCCTCCAAGGCCGGACCGAGACCGCCCCCGTCAGGCATACCCACACCACGCGGTTTGGATTGCGCGAACCCGGCACCGAGGGTACCCGCCTCCTCCTCAACGGTAGACCGCTCTTCATCCGCGGCACCCTCGAGTGCGCCATTTTCCCCCGAACAGGTCATCCTCCCACCGACCCGGCCGAGTGGAGACGCATCCTGCGCATTGCCAGGGACCACGGGCTGAACCTGCTCCGATTCCATTCCTGGTGCCCGCCCGAAGCCGCCTTCATCGCCGCCGACGAACTCGGGTTTTACCTGCAGGTCGAAACCTGTTGGCCCAACCAATCCACCACCCTGGGCGACGGGAAACCCGTGGACACATGGGTGTGGGAGGAAACCGAACGGATCCTCAAGGCCTACGGCAATCACCCTTCCTTCCTTTTCATGGCCCATGGAAACGAGCCCGGTGGACGCAACGCCGCCGCTTATCTCCGCCGGTACGTGGCCCACTTCAAAGAGACCGACCCGCGCCGGCTCTGGACCAGCGGCTCCGGCTGGCCCCAAATCCCCGAAAACCAGTTCCATGTCACCCCCGACCCGCGCATCCAAGCCTGGGGCGCCGGCCTCCACTCCCGAATCAATGCCCGCCCACCGGAAACCGTCACCGACTACCGCGACTACATCCGGCAACGGCCCGTCCCCGTCATCAGCCACGAAATCGGTCAATGGTGCGCCTACCCCAACCTCGACGAACGCCGAAAATACACGGGCTATCTCAAGGCCAAAAACTTCGACATCTTCGAAGACCGCCTGCGCGCACACGGCCTGGAACGGTTCGCCCGCGATTTCCTCCACGCCAGCGGCCGCCTCCAGGTGCTCTGCTACAAGGAAGACATCGAATCAGCCCTGCGCACACCCGGCATGGGCGGATTTCACCTGCTCGATCTGCACGATTTCCCCGGTCAGGGCACCGCCCTGGTGGGCGTGCTGGATCCGTTCTGGGAGAGCAAGGGCTACGTCAGCGCCGCCGAATACCGCCGGTTTTGCGGGCCAACCGTCCCCCTGGCCCGATTGCCCCGACGCGTGTTCACCACCACCGAGACCCTGGAAGCCTCCTGCGAAGTGGCGCATTTCGGTCCCACCCCGCTCACCCAAGCCCGCGTCACATTCAAGCTCCTCGACCCGAACGGGAAAACCGTCCTCCGCGAAGACCGTTCCCTCTCCCGCATCCCCATCGGCAACGGCACCTCGCTGGGCGAAATCCACTGGAACCTCCACGACCTCCACGCCCCGGCCCGATACCGCTTGGTGATAACCCTCACCGGCCGTGAAACGCCCGAACACCGCCCCGCACGCACGGTCAGCGCCGAAAATGACTGGGATGTCTGGGTTTACCCGGCCCGCCTGCCATCCCCACCCGACAATGTCTGGGTCACCAACCGGTTCGACAACTCGATCCTCGCCCGACTCGCCGCCGGAGGCCGTGTCCTGCTCACCCTGCCCGCACGGCGCATCCGCAATTACGAGGACGCACCCGTTAAACTCGGGTTCTCCTCCATCTTCTGGAACACCGCATGGACCCGCCGCCAGGCACCCACCACACTGGGCATCCTCTGCAACCCCGGCCATCCCGCCCTCGCCGACTTCCCCACCGAAACCCATAGCAACTGGCAATGGTGGTACCTCATCCACCGCGCCGGCGCGCTCCGACTCGACCTGCTCCCACCCGGCACCGACCCCATCGTCCGGGTCATCGACGACTGGTTCACCGCCCGGCCACTGGCCTTGATCGTCGAAGGACGGGTCGGTCCGGGCCGCATCCTCATCTGCGGGTTCGACCTTACCCGGGATGCCGATGACCCGGTCTCCCGACAAATGCTCGTCAGCCTGACCCGTTACCTCGCCTCCAACCGGTGCCAGCCCCGCACCGAGTTCACCCCGGACCAAATCCAACAACTCCTCCAACCCGACCCCGCCGGCGTGCCAAGCCCCGACCGCATCACCGCTTCCAGCGAACAGCCGGGATACGAGGCCGCCCTGGCCGCGGACGGGGACCCGGACACGCTCTGGCACACTCGTTGGGGCGATCACGCCCCGACCTTTCCGCACGACCTCGTCTTCGAATGGTCCGAACCCCAACGGCTGGCCGGCCTGATCGTGTGGCCCCGGCAGGACGGAAACCGAAACGGCTGGATCCGAAACTGGGAACTCCACGTGCAAACCACCACCAACACCGACTGGTCCGGGCCCGTCGCTGCAGGGACATGGCCGGCAAACGCCGAGCCCAAAACCATCCGGTTGCCCGGGGCCATGGAGGTCCGGGCCCTGCGGTTGCGTGCTCTGGACGGACACGCCGCCGGGCCCTGGGCTTCCGTGGCCGAGGTCACCTTCCTGGCCCCCTGAAACGAAGCCCCCGGCACATGGCCCGCCCGGCACGGTCACCGTGCCCGTGACGCTGGAAGGCAGAAGTTTCACCGGGACCGGTCCCCGGCTCGTCCTCACCCGTCTCGGACCGGCCACGGTCCCGAGCCCATGCCCCGGAAAAGGAGTCACTCACCGGGCCTGCCCCGAAGGCTGGACCTGTTGGCCGGCCGATGCCGCGGGCAAGCCCGGCAGCTCGCGCAAAATCGGCTCCAGTGCAGCAGCCCACTTGGCGTACCCGGCCGCATTCGGATGGAGCAAATCCGGAAATTCCTCCGGCCGCGCGTTGCCCTCGGCATCCGCAAAGGGACTCCAGGTGTCACATCGCCGGCACTGCGGAAAGTCGCGCACCACCTGGTCCACCAACTCGTTCAACCGCCGGATCTTGTCGGCAGGGCGCTGACGGTTGGCGTGGCTGGGCATGACCTTGCACACGATCACGGGCATCTTGGGATTGGCCTTCTGACACCGCTCCAGAATCGTGCGGACGTTCGCCGCCACGTCCTCGGGATCCGCCCCCAAACCAATGTCGTTGGTGCCGATCAACAACACGATCGCCGCCGGGTCCAGATCCAGCACATCCTCCTGCAACCGGTACAACACACCGCGCGTGGTGTCGCCGCTGATCCCCCGATTGGCCACCTTCCACTGCGAAAACCGCCGGCTCAGATCGCTCCATCCTTGCGTGATGGAGTCCCCCAGAAAAACGATCGCACCCCGATCCACCTCGCGCCGCGCACGAAACTCGGCCCGACGCTGCGCCCAAACCTTGTCAAACCAATCCCCCTTCTGCACCGGGCCTTTCCCGGGTAACATCTCCCCGGTGGGCGCACGGTCCAGGCCCGGTTGCGGACTGCGCACCTCCTGGGCGCCCACCGCCACCAAAGCCGCCCACGCCAGAACCGAGCCAATCCAAACCCACGCACGGAACCCGTGCACCTGCGGGATTCGACGACGAATCATGATTTTCATGGCCATTCCTCCGTTGAAAGAGCCCAGCCCTCCGGGCCGGCCCGGTCCTTCAGTCCGAGCCGGTCTCCTCGGGCAGCTCCGCCTGCGCAGAAGAACGATGAACCCCCAACCCGCCCCCCGGTTCCTCCCGAAATTCCGCCTCCACAATCAGGTCCTCCGCCACCTGCTCAATCCGCCGGCGCAGCTCCGCCATGCTGCACGACAACGGCACCGACACCTGAAACCGCGCCTCGAAAATCGCCTCCCCCGACATCGCCGCGCTGCGGCATTGCGTCTCCAGCTCCTCCACGTTCACACCCGCCTCGGCCAACGCATGCGCAATCTCCCGAACAATGCCGGGTCGGTCCTGCCCCACCACCTCCAACACCGCCGGACGCCCCGGTTCCATCACCGACCACGCCACGTCACGGTGCACCACCACGCTCAGACCCTCGCGTTGAAGACCGGCCAGCGCCTGTTCCAGCTCCGATTGCCGTTCCTCCGGCACCGACACCCGCAGAATCCCGGCAAACTGCCCGCCCAACCGCGCCATCCGGCTCTCCAGCCAGTTCCCCCCATGACCCCGGACCACCTCCGCCACCCGATCCACCAACCCGGGCCGGTCCTTCCCCAACACCGTCATCACCAACAGGGCTCGCACGGCTCCAGTGGTAGGCCCAAGGCCGGTCGCTGACAAGGCTGCATTCCGACCCGCCACCCCTGCGCACCCTCTTCACCCCGACCCGCCATCCCCGCAACCCCGGCGCACCATCCCCAAACATGGCCGCCGCCCCTTCGCCCACCCGCCCTTCAAATGCCCAAATTGGCGAGAATCTGACTGATGTGATTCACCGTCTGCACCAGACGCGGATGCGACGTCTCAAATGCCGCCACCGCCCGCTTCAGCCCCTCCAGCGAAAGCCCCACCAGCGCCGGATCGGGACGTTTGCGCGTGGCCTCGTAGGCCGACAGCTGAGCAAACCCCGCAATGCTCCCCGCCTCCTCACGGTGCGTCTGCGACAGGCCCCGAACCTCCTCCTTCAGCGCATTCACCAGCGCCAACAATTCCCGCTTCCGGGTCTCGTCCAACCCTTCCGCGCCGCCCAGCCGCTCCTCCAACTTGCGCAAGGTTTCCTCAATCATGGTCGCCTCCACCGCCGCACGGATTCCGCCGGAAGTCTCCCACACCGACGCGTCGCCCACAAAACGCCGCGCCCGCAACACCGGATCGCACCATCAACGGTCCGGGCCCTTCCGTGCGCCCGACCGGCTCACCAACAGGCCCAGCGAAGCCGTGTAGCCATGAATGTGATTGGTGCGACCCACGGGACCGATCTCTCCGTTGCAAAACAAACCCGTCAACCCCATCGGGCCCAGCTCCTCCTGCACCATTCGCGCATCATGATCCGAAACCCCGAACAGCCCGCGTCCCCGACCATTGCACACGCAAAGGCAACCGCCGTACAACACGCGATCCTGCAATTGGCCCCTGACCCGGCCGAGCAAACTCCGCAACTCCGCATCCGCCGCCGCCGCATCCCGGCATTGAAACTGCACCGTCTGACCCGGACGCGGCAACGCCCCCACCGCCAGCACACCCGAGTTCGGATCCACCCCCAACAAATTCCGCACCAGAAAATCCCCCTGCCGGAATTCGTCCCGGTACTCGTCCGCCGCCAACCCGATGAACAGGTTGCCCCCGAGCCGCTCCTGCTGTTCCACCGGCAGGCTCTCCACCGTGGACAACAACACCTCGTACGCCGGTCGGTTCCCAATCTGATGAATCAAATTCTGCTCCACCCGCGTCAGCGTCCACGTCTCGCCAATGGGCATGCACCCCTGCGCCACCACGGTCAGCAACTCCACCTCCCCGGCCAACGAAACCACCACCCCGCCCTCCTCCAACACCTCCTGATTCAAAAACAACAGCGTGCTGTCCCGCCGGATGTCCGCCCCGGCCAGACCCCCCACCACCGGCACGCCCGGATACGCACGGTTCCATCCCTTCAACCAGGTGTCCACGTCCAGCGTCAGCGGATCCATGAACGCCAGCCAGCCCCGGCTCTCCTCCCGCCGCACACCCGTCCGGGCCTCCCACCACGCCGGCTCCGTCGCCTGTTCCACATCCAACTGCCGCACATGAAAGGCCCGAACCTCCGATCCCGGTAATGCATACAGGCCCAGCGCAAACCCACCCCGACCCTCAAACTCCTGCGCCCCCGCAATCACCGTGCTGGTGGTGCAACCCGCCAAAACCGGCACCCTCGCATGCAACTGCAAGATCTCCAACAACGCCGCCGCCCGATCGGCCCAGCCCGGCGTCACAAACAACAAACCCAGCGAAGCCGGCCGACCCAGCCGGTTCCGGAGCCCTTCAGCCCACCCGGCCACCGCCGCTTCCTCCCACCGCCCACCCCACCAACCTGCCACTGCATAACAACCGCTCACGCCGGCAACATACGGCACCCGAACCCGGAAGCAAGCCATGCGCAAGCCCGCACCCCACCGCACCCCGCAGCCCGCTCCATCCCCAAGCGGCTCGACACACCCCGGCTCCCCGCCTAGATTGCACCACGATGCCGGGTAACGGATCCAATCTGGTTATCGCCGGTCGCACCTTTCGGTCGCGCCTGATCCTGGGCACGGGCAAGTTCGCCTCGCCCGAACTCATGCGCGATGCCCTCGAAGCCAGCGGCGCCGAAATGGTGACCGTCGCCCTTCGCCGCGCCGACCTGAGCGGCCGACACGACCCCTTCGCCAACATCCTCGAATTCATTGATCCCGACCGATACCTCATCCTGCCCAACACCAGCGGCGCCATGAATGCCGAGGAAGCCGTGCGTCTGGCCCGCCTGGCCGCCGCTGCCGGCCTCCCCAGGTGGGTCAAACTCGAAATCCATCCCGATCCCCGCTACCTGCTGCCCGACCCCATCGAAACCCTCCGCGCCGCCGAGATCCTCGTCCGCGAAGGGTTCGTCGTCCTGCCCTACATCAACGCCGATCCCGTCCTGGCCAAACGCCTGCAGGAAATCGGTACCGCCACCGTCATGCCCCTGGGCGCACCCATCGGCTCCAACCGCGGCCTCCAAACCCGCGACCAGATCCGCATCATCATTGAACAGGCCACCGTACCGGTCGTCGTCGACGCCGGCCTCGGCGCACCCAGCCACGCCGCGGAAGCCATGGAAATGGGCGCCGACGCCGTCCTCGTCAACACCGCCATCGCCGTCGCCCCCGACCCCTGCGGCATGGCCCGGGCCTTCAAACTCGCCGTCGAAGCCGGACGCATGGCCTACGAAATCGGCCTGGCCCCCGCCCAGTGGGAAGCCAGCCCCACCAGCCCGCTCACGGCCTTCCTCGGTTGACCATGCGCCCCCCGCTCCTGAGCCGCCAACGCGCCCGGACCCTGCTCCGGACCGCCCGCCAGCGGAACATCCTGGTCGTGGGCGATGTCATGCTCGACCGTTTCATCTGGGGACACGTGTCCCGGATCTCCCCGGAAGCGCCCGTCCCCGTCGTCGAGTTCGAACGCGAGAGTTTCATGCCCGGCGGCGCCGCCAATGTGGCCCGTAACCTCGCCGCCCTCGGTTGCACCGTCCAGCTCTTTGGCGCAGTGGGCACCGACCCGGAGGCACGCCAGTTGCAGCTCCTGCTCCGGCAACACCACATCGGTTGCCGCGGCCTCCTCCACCTGCCCGGCCGCTGCACCAGCGTCAAAACCCGCATCGTCGCCCAAAAACAACAGGTCGTCCGGCTCGACCGCGAAAGCAACGGCCCGCTCGAACCCGCCACCGCCCACCAACTCCTCCAACGCCTCGCCCGCGCCATCCCGCAAGCCGACGCCGTCATCGTGGCCGACTACGCCAAGGGAATCGTCACCGATGAGTTGCTCGCCCGCCTCAAACCCCTCTGCCGCCGCCACGGCGTGTGGCTCAGCCTCGATCCCAAACCGGTCCACTCCCTGGACCTGACCGGCCTCTCCCTGCTCACCCCCAACCGGCGCGAGGCCTTCGAACTGGCCGGCCTCAGGGACACCCACCGCACCCCGGACCCCCTCCAGGACCCCCAACTCCGCGAAACCGCCGCCCGGCTCATGCAACAATTCCAGCCGGCCCTCCTGCTGATCACACTCGGCGAACAGGGCATGCTCCTCTGCCGCCGACAAGAGTCGCCCCTCCACATCCCCACCGTCGCCCGCGAGGTCTTCGACGTCTCCGGCGCCGGCGACACCGTCATCGCCGCCTTCACCCTGGCCGTGGTCGCTGGCGCCAGCCCCACCGAAGCAGCCGCCTTCGCCAACCACGCCGCCGGTATCGTCGTGGGCAAGTTCGGTACCGCCACCGCCTCGCCCGACGAAATCCTCGCCAGCCTCACCCCGGGCTGAGCCGGGCCCGCACCCTCGTTCAAACCGCCATGGCCGACACCAAAATCACACCCGACCACATCCGATCCATGAAACAACGCGGCGAACCCATCGCCGCCCTCACCACCTACGACTATCCCACGACCCGCCTGCTCGACGAGGCCGGCATCCCCCTCCTCCTGGTCGGTGACTCGCTCGGCATGGTCGTGCTCGGCCTGCCCGACACCACCGGCGTCACCCTGGAAGACATGGAACATCACGTCCGCGCCGCAGCCCGTGCCCGGCCACGTGCCCTGTTGGTCGCCGACCTGCCGGCACACACCTATGATACACCGGAACAGGCCCTCGCCAGCGCACGGCGCCTGCTCGACGCCGGCGCCGAAGCCGTCAAGGCCGAGGGCGGCCGCGACATCCTCCCCCAGGTCCGGGCCATCGTCCAGGCCGGCATCCCGTACCTCGGGCACCTGGGCATGCTCCCCCAGTCGGTCCACATCGAGGGCGGTTACCACATCAAGGGCCGCACCGAATCGGAACGACAACGCCTGCTGGCCGATGCCGAGGCCCTTGCCGGGGCCGGCGCCTTCGCCATCGTCCTGGAACTGGTAACCCCGGCCGTCGCCGCCGAAATCACACGGCACATCCCCATCCCCACCATCGGCATCGGATCCGGTCCCGATTGCGACGGCCAAATCCTGGTCACCCACGATCTCATGGGCCTGCTCCCCTGGGTCCGGCTCCGACACGCCCGGCCCATGGCCGAGCTGGGCCGGCTCATGACCGAAACCGCGCGCCAATGGCAGCAACAGCTCCAACATCGCGCGCCCCGCTCCTCAACCCCCGGCGGCTCATGACCCTGCCCCCGGCCGCACGCCGGTGTCTGGGCTTTCTTCTGCTGGCCTGCCTGGCCACCGGCCCCGGCTGCGCCCACAAACCGGGCCCGCCCGCCCGGCCCACCCCAACCGCCGAAACCGGCACCCCTCCTGCCCTGCCAAACCTTCAGGAACCCGTCGTCTGGATCGTCGGACCTGTCCGATGGCCGGTCCTCGACTGGCGACGGGGCCTCACCCTGGCCAGGGCCATCCTCGAAGCCGAATACCTCCCGGCCAACGACCCGCGCCAGATCCTCATCCACCGCGGCACCGTCACCATCCCCGTCGATCCGTCGCGACTGTTGACCGGGGAGGATTGGGCCCTGCTGCCGGGCGACCGCGTCGAAATCGTGCCGTAACACCGCCCGGCTCGGCGCCCCACCCTCGCGCCCGGCGCGCCCCGGTTCTATCCTTTCACCCGTGAGCAGCAGCGCCATGCGAAAGTATCTCCAGGTCCTCGCCCTGGGTCTCCAGAACCAACTGGCCTACCGGTTCAATTTCCTGGCCCGAGTGTTGTTCAGCCTCATCCCGCTCACCGCCCTGCTCATGCTCTGGCGCACCATCTACGCCGGCCAACCCGAGGGCACCACCATCAGTGGTTATACCCTGCCTGAAATGCTCGCCTACTACCTCGTGGCCGCCTGGGTCAACGCATTGACCGCCGTGACCGAGGACGACTGGCAAATCGCCGCCGACATCCGCGAGGGCAACATCAACCATCTCCTGGCCAAACCCATCGACTACCTCGCGTACCGATTGTGCCTGTTCGCCTCCGGACGATTGATCTATGCCGCCGTGGCCGTCGTCCCGCTGCTCCTGTTCCTCGGGTGGAGCCGCATCCCGCTCCACGTGCCCACCGACCCGGCCACATGGGCCTGGTTCCTGGTCTCCCTGGTCCTCACGGCCCTGCTCCAGTTCTTCATCTCCTTCGCCCTGGCCATGCTCGCCTTCTGGGTGCTCGAGGTCTCCACCTTCATCTTCATCGTCTACGCCTTCGAATACATCGCCAGCGGTCACCTATTCCCCCTCGACATCCTGCCCGAACCCCTGCAACGGCTGCTCCCCTGGACACCCTTCTTCTACGAACTGTACTTCCCCGTCAGCATCTGGCTCGGAAAAACCGCCGGAGCCGATCTATGGCGGGGTCTGGCCCTCCAAATCGGCTGGGTCCTCGTCGCATGGTGCCTCGCCCGATGGGCCTGGCATCGCGGTCTGCGCCGGTACGCCGCCTTCGGAGGCTGACACCATGAAATCGCCCACCCCACCCGTCGCCCCGACCCCAACCCCCCAACCCAACC
>NZ_JAAKYA010000073.1 GCF_011044775.1 Limisphaera ngatamarikiensis
GGTCCCCTGCCGCAGCGGCCCGGCACCGTCCGGGTCCGGCTGCACCGTCTGCACCACCAGATCCGCCGCGTTATCGATATCGCACCTGGCGCCACCACGACTCCACGCACTCCACACCTTGTCCGCACTCCATCCGGCTCACTCACCTTTTCTCCTGACCACAACAGAACCGTCGCTAAGCCCGAGTACTATGCGGCGCGGATCCCGCACATTCTGTTCCTCAATGAGCACAGCGCCGGGATACTCCTCATTCGTCACAATAAGTCGGTAACAAGGCTGCCCGGAAACTGCCGGGATGGGGGTGTTCAGTTCGATGCCCTTTCTCCGCAGAGACTCTATCAGTTCCTCCACCGTGGTTGCCTCCGGGTGCTCCCGATACGCCCTCAACAACCACCGCACATCCTCAATGCGAAGCTTTAACTTGCGCTCATCTATGGCCTGTATTACCACAGAGCCTATCCATACCACGACTACCAGAATCCCTATGCACCCAATCCATCGTATGCCACGCCGTTTCATAAGCATCTCTTGACGAGTTCACAATCCAGACACAGCCAATGGTGTTTGCCCAATCAAAGCCCACACTGATATCTAAAGCACACCGAGCACTCTCGCTTGTTACAGTCAAAACACCTTCTCGGAACCAGTATCCGATTTATGCAAAGGATCCCCACGTGGGTGAACGTGACACTTTCACCCAGGTTCGCATTCGCGCACACTGCGCGTCCCCGATCCGTTATGATTACGTTTTTCTTGGATGATGGAAATCCCTTGTCAGGCGCTGTGTAACTGCATTCACACAACAACCCACCTTGCAATCCAAGGTTGTCCAGCCCAAGCACGGCACGATTCCTTACAAAGCAGTACTCACCCTCAACCAAACCCCGATTCATCCCTGTTTCATCATCGTCATCTCCCAATAGGCTGGAGAAGGCCGTTTCCAATATGGGATCGCGGCTCAACCACCTTCCCAGGGCGGGACTGTAGGCCCGGTATTCGTACAGCACCAGGCCCGTGCCGTCCTCCGTCCGCTTCGTGCTGAACCGGATCACATTGTCTTCCGCTATTGGACTGCTAACACGGTCGGCCTTGCTTCAGCCGCCATACATCCCCAGAGTGCTGCCTGTCTCTCGCAAGAGATCATAAGCCTTCGGACCTGAGGTCGCAACCGATCGATGCACCGTGCGGTCCTTCCATTTGCCAGGCGGAATCCTGCGACGTTATGTTACCAACGACGTGCAACGGCAACCAGGTATTACTGCCTTACGCCCACGATATTCACTACGACCCCGTACACCACAGTAAGCCATAACGGAAGTGCATAGAAGCACATCCTGAAGAGAGAACTAGTTGCAAGCCCGAGCTTTGTGAAGAACGCATAACACAACACGTCGGCCACAACAAACATCAGGGCCAGATTGCGAGCAACCCAGCCGATGTCGGTCGCCATCAGAAGCAATGCAAGGACTACAGCCTGCACTCCAATCCCGATCGCCAGCACTTCTCTTCGGGCTGCGCGCGTTACTCGCATATGGTTTTACTCTCCGCCTACCAGCGCATTTTCACAGGCCTCCATGGCTGAATTGGCACAGTCTTCCCCACCAATTACCGGACAGTAGTGATGCGGAACCTCGTGGATCAGAAGCGATGCAATTCCTATTGCTGACAAACTACCAACTTCTCCGACTCACCGTTTCCGCAGAGCCGCCTCGAGCCGCCGCACGCCCTCTACCGAACTGATGTTAAACTCCATCGCCGCTACTGCCACTGGCGTCATTACCGTGACAACTTCTGCAGACTCCCCATTAATCGTGATGACAATCTTTTCACCCACGTGGGCGCCGGTGAAGTCCTTGAGCGCCTCTACCAGTGCGGGGTCCAGCTCCACCCGTACCCTGACAGGAGCCTGCAGCTCCCCACTGTCGGACGCATTGGCATGAAGCGGCTGGACAAACACCTTCGCCTGCGTCAGCACCAACCCGTTAGTGGTATTACCTGCATCCCCCAATGTCCCCTGTTGAGAGCGCGACGCCACCAGATTCTCATACTCTGGCGCGGCAGGATAAAGCCCCACATCGGCAGTCCAAGGGCCGAGGAGCGCGCCATCGCTGGTCGGTTCGTTTGGACCCAAGGCCCACGTTACATGCGAGATATAATTGTTCGTGATTGTCACAATTACACCCATCACCCTCATGGTCTGGTTTGTACCAAAGAGGGGCTCAGGTACCACAGGATAGAGCCAGTGCTCGCACCCTTCGCTCCTTACGACGAATGAGGGCTCTCCCACCTCCTTTACCAGTTGGGCACTCGGCTTGCCTGAGGCCGCCAGCTCAAGCAGTTGTTCATACTCCAAGAGGCGCCTTGTCCCATCAAGCGCTATCGCCTCCAAGCCGGGCTGCCCTGACCTGTCGCCATGCTTTGAGCATCCGTCTCCCGTTACCACGGCCACTGTCATCAGAGCAGCTGCCCAACCCCATGCCCCGTGAGCCTTTGGGAATGTCATGATCCTATGAGCCTCCACATTTCAGCAGTTCGAAGTACAAAACAAGCCTGTACGGATACCCCGTGGGACACGCGGGCCATAGTGAAGTGCCCGGTGCGTTATGAAACGCCTTTACCTGGCTGCAATCCTTATCGTGCAAAACGGACTGCACCCTATAAAGCTGCGTCCGCCCAAAACAACATCGGTAGCACACAAAGATACTACAGCAACGCCGCTTACAGTCAGGTTTCAATTGTCTTTCACACTCCCGAATGCCATCATTTACTTGCCAGCGGTTAAACAACATGGTTCCAACGTCCGCACAAAAGGCAATCGCACCTCCTGCTGCACTGCCCGGATTTGACGGCGGCCCTCCGGGGGGCTGGCGAGGGGGTTTACCCGGCGGCGTCCGGGGCGGAGGCGGCGGTCTGGGCATGCCCACTCGATCGTCACCAGCCGGAGGATGCTTGGGAGGAAGAATCGGTGGAGGCAGAGGAGGTTCCCCGGGCCTCGGCTTGGGCCACGCCGGAGGAATCACAGGATTCGGAAGTGGGCCGTCGTCATAAGCACTGGCGCCCGACCAACCATGACCCAAATAGGCACTCTTCCAGCCACCAGCCAATGCCGGGGCAACCTGCACGCCCGCATTATCGGTGAACCCAATGGCTCCATTCGCCCGGAATGCAACCACATTCGCTCCACCCTGCTCTTCAATCGGATCCCTGCTAAGCCAACGGCCCAAGCCGGGACTGTAGGCGCGGTATTCGTACAGCACCAGGCCCGTGCCGTCCTCCGTCCGCTTCGTGCTGAACCGGAACGGATTCCACCCCGCCGCAGCGCCCGTCAGCCGCAAAGGCTCCCCAAACGGGCCATACTCGTACCGGGCAGTCTCGGTACCGGTGCTCGCGGACACCAGGTTCCACACGTTCCCATTGCCGTCATACGTCACAAAGTGCACCCCCGCAGCAGGTCCACCGCTCAACCGCACCCACAACAACCCGCCCACACCACCCGCTCCGTCCAGGCTTTCCGAAAGATCCAATCCCCACACGTACGAACGCACCAGCGCGCCGTTCGTCCCGTTCAGCTCCGCAATGTGCCGCCCAAACCACACGGGATCACTCACCAGCTTCAGATCCTCCACCACCTGCCACGCGCTGTTGGTCCAGAGGTACCGCACCTGCCGTACCCGACGCCCCAACGCATCGTACGTCCAGTCCACCCGACGCCGATCCGGGTTGCCCCAGCTCATCACGCGCACCAGCCGGTTCTCAGCGTCCCAACTGTACACCCACCGACCGTCCCGGACAAGATTCCCGTCCAGGTCGTAGTTCATCAACTCCGGCGTCTGCACCACCACCGCCGTCCGCACCTCGCCCTGCAGCCGGTCCCGTCGGTCCAGAGGCATGGAGGGATCGAACCACAGAGGCACAGAGGACACGGAGAACGGGCACAAGAGAGGGCGCAAAGCATGTCGCGATCTCTATGGCGGCAGTTGGTGCCCGGCAAAGTGTTCCGCAGCCTTTTACCGCTGCAAGGAGCCGGCTGGCCGGTACACCTGCTTGCGACTGGCAGGCTACTACGGTCGCCTTCCAGCGGACCGCCAGGATGCGGTCCATCCCGGCTTGGCCGATCCGCACGGCCTCCAGCAACGTGGCTGTGCCGCGGGAGGGGCACAGTCCAACGTGGCCGGCATTCTTGCGGACCGCGGGGACGCGGTCCCTCCCATGGGGCCTTGTGGGAGGGGCACAGTCCTCTGCACCCGATACTCCTGCGGACGGCGGGGACACGGTCCCTCCCGACCTGTCGGAGCTCGCAAGGGCACCCAGCCATCGGGTGTGGTTGCAGGTTCCGTAGAGGCGCCCGTGGTCTGCCTTTGCTTGCGGACCGCGAGGCCGCGGTCGCTCCCAAGGGACCCTGTGGGAGGGGCACACTCCTCTGTGCCCGATATTCTTGCGGACGGCGGGGACGCCGTCCCTCCCATGCGACCTTCTGGGAGGGGCGCAGTCCTCTGCGCCCGACACGCCCGCAGACCGCGGGGACGCGGACCCTACCAGGGAACGATC
>NZ_JAAKYA010000074.1:0-511 GCF_011044775.1 Limisphaera ngatamarikiensis
TCTGGCCCAGGAAGCGTGGGAGAAGAGGAAGGCCGAACTTGCGCCCCAGATGCGGGCGCTGATTCCGCCCGGACAGAGCTGGTCGGACGAAGCCCGGCAGGCCATTGAAGCGGAATTTGCAGCCTTGCGCGAACGGGCGGCACGCTCGGCGGCCGAGCAGGCGGCCAAGGAAAAGGCGTTGGACGAGTTGTCCGAGCGGCTGGGCACGCCACGCGAGATTGTGTGGCCGGATGGTCGGAAACTGATTCTGGTTGACGAGATTGCCGGTTCGCCGGTTTTCCTGACGAGCCCCGAGCCGGTCGCTGATGTGTGCATTCGCGCAGCCGAGTTGTGGGCTCCGGGGGTGTGGCCTGATTCGGACAGCGACACGGGCCGGAATCTGACGGGCACGAACATGACGTTGCCGTTGCGGGAGGTGGACGGCGGAGTGCTGCCGGGTTGGGCATACAACTCCATTCCCAACGCGCCGATTATTGCCCGGCCGGTGCCGGAGCCGTCGACCTGGGCGCTG
>NZ_JAAKYA010000074.1:521-1411 GCF_011044775.1 Limisphaera ngatamarikiensis
CTGATGGTGTGGTTCAGACAAAAGAGGAATGCAAGGAGGGGCTAACAAGGTCACTGGAGCGAGCGGCCGCGCTGCTTCGTCGTTCGAGGGTTGCGGGCTTTGGTCATCGGCTCTGGTTGTCGAACGTCACGGGCGTTACTGCGGCGGGCCGGCTGTGGGTCAGCCCGGTGGCTGGTCACCGCAGACGCGCTGTGGTAGGCAATTCTGACCTCCACGAATCTGACGGACTGGACGGTGGTGAGGTCGGTGCTGGCCGAAAGCACCACGAACAGGGTGTCGGTGACGAGCCACGCTGACGTATGCTTCTGGCGATTGCGGAGGGGACAATGAGCAAGCGGCTGTTGAGTTTGTGGTTGGTTGCCGTCGGGCTTTGGGGCCCGGCGGTAGCCCCGGCTGTGGGTCAGGGGACGATTACGGTTGTCCTGCCTCAGCCCCTGGGGATGGGGAGCGACATGTTGCACTCGTTCTTCTATCCGATTGACATCAACGGTGATGGGGTTGTGGACTTCACCTTTGAAGCTGGCGTGACGGGTCTGTCGCTGCGCACCGAGCGGGCAAACCGGGTGGTCTACCGGCCGGACCCTCCTCCAGATCTGGGCGGGTTGGTTGCACGGCTGGAGGAAGGGGCCCAGATCGGGCCCTCACTGGAGCCTTCGTTGGGATGGCGCTCAAGCGATTTGCGGGATGGCTATGTATCCCCCGGGGAGTGGAAGTTTGCGGCCATTGCGATCCATTTGAGCACCGGTACGGCCAGCGAATGGCCCAGCAGTCCGGGTGCGCGTGGCTTCATTGGCATCGGGTTCGAGTTGGAGGACGGATGGCATTACGGGTACTTCGACGCGATCCTGGCGGCCGAGGGGGGCGGGGTGCTGCTGGGCTGGGCATACAAC
>NZ_JAAKYA010000075.1 GCF_011044775.1 Limisphaera ngatamarikiensis
CGTCACCACCACCCCCACCGCACCCGTCGCATTGTTCACCCACACCTCCCCATACCAGTACCGACCCTGCCGGATCACCGGCGCCCAGTCGTTCGTCCCCCACCACAACGTCACCGTCGCTCCCTCCACCGCCTCCCCCGACACCCCCACCACCCCCGGCACCGTCCGACTCGTGTACTGGTTGAGCCGGTTGACCGTGTTGCTGCTCCACCGCAGACTCCAACCCAGCTCATCCCCACCCCAGCCCCCAACCGTCCGGTTCCCTATCGCATCGTGCCGATACTCAAACTGTTGCCCCGCCACCGGCCGACCGTCCGCCCAATACCGTCGGCCCGACTCCAACTGACCATACGGGTCGTACCGGTAGACCCAGTAGCTGCCGTCGGCCCAACCGGCCCGCACCCTCCCGCCCATCGCATCGTACGTCCAGTCCAGACGGCTCACCACCCCCGTCGCCACCACCGACTGCACGTTGGTCAGCCGGTTCCACAGGTCAAACCCCCGGGTCGTCGTCAGCTGCACCTGCCCGTTCTGTCGGAACGTCACCTGCCGCACCATCGAACCCAACGGCTCCCATGCGTACTCGGCCCGGTGCCCCTGATCATCGGCCACGCTCAGCAGCCGATCGCCCCCGCCCCAGCTGTAGTTCACCCGGCTCAGCAGCGTGGCGCCACGCCAGACCTCCTGCGCCAGCCGCCGGCCCAACCCGTCCACCCGGTTGGTCACCCGCACCCCGTCCAGCTCACCCCCCACCCACTGCTCGCTGATCAACTCCCCGGCCGCCGTCCACCTCGCCAACGCTCCGCTCCCGCACACCAACCGGCCCGTTACGGCTTTTCCAAAGAAAACACCGGCACCAGTCCACAAGCGAACCCCCTTATCTCAAGGTGGAATCGCCAGCCGATTCGTCCAATTACCGGCTTGTTCAAACGCACGTTGCAGCTCGACGCTGTCCAGACTCTCTACCCGGCCGTCGAGGAACAAAATGTACCCCCTTTGTCCATGCAGAGCACGCCCCTCCCTCCAACCCGCCCGACCAAGCGCCCCGTCC
>NZ_JAAKYA010000076.1 GCF_011044775.1 Limisphaera ngatamarikiensis
GCTTCATTGAGGCACGGCGCGCGACGATATTCAACGCCGAACCCAAAAAATCTTCACCCGCCGGTGCAATACCTCAGGCGATGGCCAAGGTTTGGGGGGGGATGAACTTTTCCCAAAAGGAACAGTGTGCCTATGCTTTCGTGTAAAGCTCGCTGCCTTTCTCGACGAACTGGCGAGATTTTTCCTCCATGCCCTTCCGGAGGGCCTCCTGTTCGGAGAGGCCGTGTTCGGCGGCGTAGCGGCGCACGTCCTCGGTGATCTTCATCGAGCAGAACTGCGGGCCGCACATGCTGCAGAAGTGGGCCGATTTGGCGGCTTCCTGCGGCAGGGTCGCGTCGTGAAACTCGCGCGCGGTGACCGGATCGAGGCTGAGGTTGAACTGATCTTCCCAGCGGAACTCGAAGCGCGCCTTGGAGAGCGCGTTGTCGCGGTATTGCGCGCCGGGATGACCCTTGGCGAGGTCGGCGGCGTGGGCGGCGATCTTGTAGGCGATGACGCCGTCTTTGACGTCCTTCTTGTTGGGCAGGCCGAGGTGTTCCTTGGGGGTGACGTAGCAGATCATGGCCGTGCCGTACCAGGCGATCAGGGCCGCGCCGATGGCGCTGGTGATGTGGTCGTAGCCGGGGGCGATGTCGGTGGTGAGCGGGCCGAGGGTGTAGAAGGGCGCCTCACCGCACCATTCGAGTTGTTTGTGCATGTTTTCCTCGATGAGGTGCATGGGGATGTGGCCGGGGCCTTCGTTCATGACCTGTACGCCGTGTTCCCAGGCGCGGCGGGTGAGTTCGCCCTGGACCTGGAGTTCAGCGAACTGGGCTTCGTCGTTGGCGTCGGCGATGGAGCCGGGTCGGAGGCCGTCGCCGATGGAGAAGGCGATGTCGTAGGCGGCGCAGATTTCGCAGAGTTCGTCCCAGTGGGTGTAGAGGAAGTTTTCCTGGTGATGGGCGAGGCACCACTTGGCCATGATGGAGCCGCCGCGCGAGACGATGCCGGTCATGCGGCGGGCGGTCAACGGGATGAAGCGCAGGAGGACGCCGGCGTGGACGGTGATGTAGTCCACGCCCTGTTCGGCCTGTTCGATGAGGGTGTCGCGGAAGATCTCCCAGGAGAGCTCCTCGGGTTTGCCGCCGACTTTTTCGAGGGCCTGGTAGATGGGGACGGTGCCGATGGGCACGGGCGAGTTGCGAAGAATCCACTCGCGGGTGGCGTGGATGTTTTTGCCGGTGGAGAGGTCCATGACGGTGTCGGCGCCCCATTGGATGGCCCAGCGCATTTTCTCGACCTCTTCTTCAATGGAGGAGGCGATGGCGGAGTTGCCGATGTTGGCGTTGACCTTCACGAGGAAGTTGCGGCCGATGATCATCGGTTCGAGTTCGGGGTGGTTGATGTTGGCGGGGATGATGGCGCGGCCGGCGGCAACTTCCTGGCGGACGAATTCGGGTGTGATTTCGTCGGGGATGCGCTGGGGGAAACGGCGGAAGACGGATGGGGTGAAGGGCGAGTTGGGCTGCTGTGCGGAACCGAGGTGTTGTTTGCGGAGGTCGTCCCGGACGCGGTCTTTGGAGAGTTCGGCCATGAGGGTTTTGAGGTTGTAGAGCCGCATGTTTTCGCGGATGGCGACGAACTCCATTTCCGGGGTGATGATGCCCTGGCGGGCGTACCAGAGCTGGGTGACGGGGTGGCCTTTGGAGGCGCGGAGGGGTTTGCGGCGGGGGGCGGTGAGGCCTTCGAGGCGGTAGCCGGGGTCGTCCTGCCGTTTGGCGCGGGCCCATTGACGGTGTTGCTCGGAAAGGTAGCCATCGTCCTCCGGACGGAGGGGTCGGCCCTCATATTCTTCGACGTCGCCGCGGGCGAGGATCCAGGGTCGGCGGATGGGGGGCAGGCCGCGGGTGACGTCCCCGTGGAAATTCGGGTCGCCCCATGGGCCGCTGGTGTCGTAGACGCGGACCGGTTCATTGACCTCGAGGGAGCCGTCGGCGCGGCGGGTGGGGGAGAGCTCAATTTCGCGCATGGGCACGCGGATGTCGGGGTAGAGCTGGCCCGACACGTAGACGCGGCGGGACTTGGGCATGGGTTGGCTGGTGTGCGCCGGGTCGGTTTGGGCTTCGATGGTTTTTGGGTCCGCGATCATGTTGTGTGTCCTTCCGGTTTGATGGGGAGGTTGACCGGGAACGGGCGGAGAAGGAGGTCATCGAGGATCCCTTCGCCGGCATTACCCGGATCAGGTTCCACGGGTCGGTACGGCCCCCGCCGTACCCTCTCAGCCTTTGCCCGGCCGCTGTTTGGGCCGGGACCGGTTAGCTCCCCATCGTGACCTTTGGTTACACCCGGGTTGGTGTGACGTCAAGCGGCGGCCGCGGGACGGCCGGCTGGGGTAGGGTCAGGGCGCCGGGATGAGTTGGAGGATTCGGACGTTGACGGCGCGCCATGCAGCTGCGTTGGCAGGTTTCAGCTCGACCTTGTGGGTGCCGGGGCGGTCGAACGTGAGGGTGCCGAGCTCCACGGTTTGGAATTCGTCCCACGAACGGGTGGCGGGGATGTCGGCGGTGAGGGTTTGGGTTTCGGTTTGGAGGGAGATTCGGCTTGAGCCTGCGGCGGCTGCGCATTCGAGGCGGGCGTGGTAGCGGGCGGGGCCGGGGATCTGGAGGGTCCATGAGACGGATTCGTCGGGTCGGTCCCAGAATCCGATGTTGGATTTGCCGGCCCGTTGTTCGATGCGGATGTGGGAGCCGTGGAGGTCGGCGGTGTCGGCGTCGAGTGGGAAGGAGCCGTCGGGGCGGGGCGTGATGGGTGGTGTGGTGGCGAAGTTTGGCGCGGGTGCCAGGGTGGAGCCGCTGATGCGGAGGGCGGCCGTGTGGAGTGAGGGGGCGCGGGCCGGTAGGAACACGGTGAGGCCGTTGGTGTCCTGGGTCCAACGGAGGGGGCGCTCATGTCCGAGCAGGTAAACGGATCGGATGCGGTTGGTGGGGGAACCGGGGACGCTGGCGAGGGCGCGGATCACGATGCGGCCGTCTTCCGGCCAGCCGAGCGCGATGGCGTAGAGGGTGGATCCCTTGGTGGTGAACCGGATGTCGCGGGAGGTGAAGTTGTAATCTTCGCGGAAGTGGCCGCCACGGACGCGGGTGGGGCCTTCGCCGTAAACCTGCCAGGGGCGGGTGCCGTAGATGGCGGGGCCGTGAATGGCAAACCAGGCGGCCAGTTCTTCGAGGGTTTGTTCGACCTCGGGGTCGAGGGAACCGTCGGGGCGCTGGACGATGTTGAGCAGGAGGTTGCCGTTTTTGCTGACGATGTCCACCAGCATGTGGATGATCCAGCGCGCGGGCCGGTATTTCCAGTTGCGGTTGTAGAACCAGTCGCCGATGGAGGTGTCGGTTTGCCACGGGTGGGGTCTGATGTCCGGCTGCACGCCGCGTTCGAGGTCCTCGATGGCGGCGCCGGGGATGAACTCACCGGAGCCCATGTTCTTGCAGGTGTAAACGACGTCGAGGCGGCCGCGCTGCCGAATGCTGGTGTTGTAGAAATGGGCGACGAGGCTGCGGCCGACGCCGTCGAAGGGGATACCGCCATCGGTGTAGAGGAGATCGGGTTGGTAGGTGTCCACGAGGTCTTTGATGCGTCGGAACCAGGTCAGGTGCCATTGTCGGTTGGTGGAATACCAGCCGCGGTCGTGGGGGTCGGCGGGCGGATGGTAGAGGTCCCAGAATTCCCTGAGGTTGCCGTCGTAGGGGATGCCTGCGAGGGGACCGGTTTTGTCGCTGCCCTTGGCGGTTTGGAACCAGGTGAAGCTGGCGCCGAGGTGTTCGGATACGCCGAATCGGAGGCCGTATTTGCGTGCGGCCTGTTGCCAGGCGCCGACGATGTCGCGGTGGGGTCCCATTTGGACGGCGTTCCAGCGATGGTGTTTGGAGTTCCAGAGGTCGAAGTTGTCGTGATGGACGCCCATGGAGACGAAGTAACGAGCGCCGGCGCGGCGGTAGAGGGCCATGAGGCGATCGGGATCGAATTTCTCGGCACGCCAGAGGGGGATGATGTCCTTCCAGCCGTTGGTGGAGGGGTGGCCGTAGTTTTCCAAGTGATGCTGGTATTGCCGATGGCCCTGGACGTAGAGGTTTCGTGCGTACCAGTCACCGGCCATGGGGACTGATTGCGGGCCCCAATGGGCCCAGATGCCGAATTTGGCGTCACGGAACCAGTCCGGGCATGTGTACTGGCTGAGTGACTCGGCTGTGGGGAGGAACGGGCCGCCGGCGATCTGGAGTTGAACGGGTTCTTCGGCGGTGAGCTTTGTGAGGAGGGCCATGCCCAACAAGGGGATCCAGGTGAGAACCTGGGGTGTTCGTGGCTGTGAGCGGGTTGTGCAGGTGATCGGGGTTTTCATGTTGGTTTTTGGGTTCTCGATGGTTTGGTTGACCATGGTTTGGGTGAGGTTGTCAGAATCCGCGGAGCTGGGTGCTGGATCGGGCTGGCAACCCGGGGGCGGGGGTCCGTTTGAGGACGACGTATTGGATGCCCATTTGAGCGCAGTACTCGCGTTTGCCTCCCTTGTCGCCGTCCTCATTGACGGCGTAGATCTCGGGACGGAGGCGGCGGATCTCGGGGTCGGCATCCAGCCAGCCCTGGCCTGACGAGATGAAGGTCTCGGTGACGTATCGGATGGCAGCGACCATGTAGCGACGTTCGTCCTGGGATTGGAGCGGGTGGCCCGGGCCTTTGAGGGCGCGGACGTTGGCGTCGTTGCCGACAACGACGTAGAGGTTGCCCAGGGCACTGACCTCTTCGAAAAACCGGACGTGCCCCGAGTGGAGCCAGTCGTAACAACCGGTGACGACGACCTTTTTGCGCCGGGGGTCGGCGGGCAGCGGTTCGGGGAGGGGGAACCCGGCCAGGTCGGCTTCCGCGAGGCGGAAGGTCTCAAGGTTCGGGTGTTTGGGTGGCGGAGGCTGGTGTTCGGGGAAGGGGGGCTCGATCCAGAGGAGCGGACCTGTTGGGAGCAGGGAAGGATCCGGGTGGTCAGGGTTGGCGACGGGGACGACGTTGTGCACGAATCGCAGGGCTTTCAGGAGGTAGAGTCGTTCGGGGAAGGGGAACCTGGGTGGTTGTCCGTGGAATCGGACGATGGCGTCGTCAGTCCAGAGCAGGACGGTTACGGGGCCGCGTCGGGCGGCTTCCTGGAGGAAGCGGACGTGATGGGAGCGGAGGTCATCGAAGGGCCCCGAGACGAGGACGGCTGCCGCGTGGGTTGAGGCGGTGCGGGTTGGTGGTGGTTGGCGGGATGGTGCGGGGGCGTTCATGAGGTTCGGATCTGGATTGGGAAGGACCCGGGCACGGGCTCGTCGGCAGCGACGAACAGGTAGCCGCCGCCGCAGCCGGAGAACATGGCTCCCGGGTACCGGCGCTGGTAGGCGCGGAGCATGGCTTTGAGGTCGACGCGCAGGGTGGGGTGCTGGACGGTGTCCGGCAGGATGGCCTCCCAGCAGGCCATGCATTCGTTGAAGGAGCGGCCGAGGGCGGTCAGGTCGCGTGTACGGATGGCTTCGAAGCAGGCGCGGCCGGACCGGCCGAGCCGCGCGATCCAGCGCGGGTCGAGGTTTTGACGGCCCAAGGGGTAGTAACCCTCCGGTCTGGGCTCGACCGGGAGGATGTGAAGGACTCGTTCGAGCCAGGCGACGATTTGCGGGTCGGTGAGCGTTTCGATGTGGGCGGGGAAGATCCCGCCCTCGATGCGTGCGTCATAGTCGAGCCGGCTGATTCCGGGGTAGACGATGCCGATCATGTCCTGGGAACCGCTGGGGTCGGCGCGGCCTTCGTTTTCGGCCTTGTAGAGTTCGCGGACCAGCTGGTGGGGTGGTCGGCGGGGCAGGCGCCCTTTCCAGATGCGGTGGGCAACGGCGCGGGTGCCGGTGGCGAATCCGGCGCGGTCCATGGGCCGGAAGTTGGGGACGAGGGAGACGACCACCATGGAGCCCGGGGGATCGGGGTTGTGGCGGGAGACGAACGGCTGGTCAATCCAACCGCCGGCCAGGGCGATGCGGAGCGGGATCCGACCCAGGAACTTCTGGACGGGATCGGTCATGAGTCCGGTTGCCGGGTGGGTGACGGTGAGGGTTATTCGACGACGTGGCGTCCCTGTTTCCGGGCCTCGTATTGTTCCTTGATCCAGTGGTAGGTAACGCGCAGGCCCTGTTCGAGTGGCGTGCTGGGTTCCCAGCCGAGGACCTTCTTGATGAAGGTGTTGTCGGAGTTGCGGCCGGCGACGCCGCGGGGAGCGTTCAGGTCGTATTCGCGTTTGAGGGTGACGCCGGCGATTTTTTCGACGAGGGAGACCAGATCGTTGATGGAGACGAGTTCACTGGAGCCGAGGTTGATGGGCGTGGCGATGAGCTCGTCGCAGTGCATGATGCGGTCGATGCCGTAAACGCAGTCGTCGATGTACATGAAACTGCGGGTTTGCCGGCCGTCGCCCCAGATGGTGATGCGCAGGTCGCCGCGGTCGATGGCTTCGATGACCTTCCGGCAGATGGCGGCGGGGGCCTTTTCGCGGCCGCCGTCCCAGGTGCCGTAGGGGCCGTAGACGTTGTGGAACCGGGCGATGAAGGTTTTGAGGCCCCGTTCGGCCCAGTATTCCTGGCAGAAGATTTCGCTCATGAGCTTTTCCCATCCGTAGCCGCGTTCGGGCCAGGCGGGGTAGGCATCGGACTCCTTGAGGGCGCGGGCGTTGGGATCCTGCTGGAGCTGGATGTTATAGGCGCAGGCGGAGCTGGAGAAGAAGTAGCGGCGGACGCCGGCGCGCCAGGCCGACTCGATGAGGTGGGTGTTGATGAGGATGGAGCGGAGACACTCGACGCGGTAGCGTTCGATGAAGCCCATGCCGCCCATGTCGGCGGCCAGGTTGTACACCTCAACGGCCCCTTCGACGGCGCGACGGCAATTTTCCTCGATGCTGAGGTCGAGGCAGAGGTTTTCGACACCCGGCTCCCGGATATACCACTGGGGCAGGGGCTTCTTGTCCACCGCACGGATTCGGCGAAATCCCTTTTTGCGGAAGTAACGGACGAGGTTGCCGCCGATGAAGCCGCCGGCACCGGTGATGACGAGAAGGTCATCCGGTTGCAGGGGCGGATCCGGTTCCACGACGCGTTTGGTATCGATGATCATTTTTGCTCTTGGTCAGTCTCCGGCCGGGCCCGGGTTTGGTGCGCCGGCCCTGGTTGCTTCTGCCACGGTTGTCGGGTGCAAGTCTAGGTGAGAGGGCCGGGCAAGGGAATGTTGATCTTTGACCGGTGCATGCCCATGTTTGACCACGAGACGGATGGTGCAGGATCCGGCCCAGGCGAGGCATGGGGTGGCGGGGCCGCCCGCATTCTTTTCGACCCAGGTGAGGGGGGCGCGGCGGTTTTACGGGGATTTGGCTCCCAACCGGCGGGCGGGGCTGGTGGTGGTTTGTGGTGGGCGGGAGGAGTGCATGCCGACCTATCGGATTCATCGGACGGATTTTCCTTTCTACTCGCTGGAGTACGTGGTGGCGGGTCGGGGCCAGCTGGCATTGCAGGGTGTGCGGACGGGGTTGGAGCCGGGGGATGTGTTCTCCTACGGACCGGGCGTGGCTCATGAGATCGAAACCTCGGCGGAGACGCCGCTGGTGAAGTATTTTGTGGATTTTGCGGGGCGCGGCGCGCGAGGGTTGTTGCGGCGGTGCGGCCTGTGGCCGCCGCGGCTGGTGCGCGTGCATCCGCCGACGGCTTTGCAGGGGTTGTTTGAGGAGCTGATTGAGGCGGGTTTGACCTCGGGGCGGGCTGGCGGGGTGATGGCGCGTCTTCTGCTGGAATGTTTGAGCTGGAAGCTCGGGGTGATGTCCACTGTGCCTGCGTCCTCCTCGCCACGGGCGTTTCTGACCTGGCAGCGGTGTTGTGCCCTGATCCAGGAGGAGCATGCCCGGCTGCGCAGTGTGGCTGACGTGGCCCGGGCGTGTCATGTGGACGCCGCTTATTTGTGCCGGTTGTTCCGCAGGTTTTCCGGTCAAACGCCGTATGAGTACCTGCTGCGGCGGAAGCTGGAGGCTGCGGCGGCGCGGTTGTCCGAGCCGGGTGCCCTGGTCAAGGAGGTGGCGTTGGAGGCTGGTTTCAGCGACCCTTTCCACTTTTCGCGCGTGTTCAAGCGTGTGTTCGGGGTGGCGCCCTCGGTGTTTCGGGCCTGGCGCGCGGGTGTGGGTCGGGTGGGGGACGGTTGAGCGCTGGGGTTGGACGGGCTGCCCGAGGGGTTGAGGTGCGGAGGGGATGGTGGGTGACGCGGGCGGGAGCCGGGCGGCGGGCCGGCCGGAGGGCGTGTCCTGGAAGGTTGGTTGCCCCGCCCTGCACCGGGTGGTTTGGTGGCCAGAGTGGGGGCATTGGGGTGAACGCTTTGCGGGTTACGGGCTTTGGGCTTGGCTTGGCGGCTGCGTGATGTGTAGGTTCACGGCAGCTTGTGGTACCGGGGTTCAAGGGTTATGAGCGAGCAAGTCGAGATCAATGTTGGGGGTAAGGTTTACACGTTCCCGGTCGTGGTGGGCACGGAGCGGGAGAAGGCGATTGATATCCGGGAACTGCGAAACCAGACCGGTTACATCACGTTGGACGAGGGTTACGCGAACACGGGATCGTGTTGCAGCGCGATCACGTTCATTGACGGTGAGAAGGGGATTCTGCGTTACCGGGGGATTCCGATCGAGGAGCTGGTGGAGCAGTCGTCGTTTGTGGAGGTGGCGTACCTGCTGATCATGGGGAAACTTCCGACACGGGCGGAGTTGCAGGCGTTCTCGAATGCCCTGACGCGGAACCAGATGCTGCATGAGGACATGAAGTTTCACTTTGAGGGTTTTCCGCCTCATGCGCATCCAATGGCGATTCTTTCGGCGATGATCAATGCGGCGGGTTGTTATTACCCGGAGCTGTTGCGGCCGGAGGTGCCGAATCACTTCGAGGAACAGGCGGCGCGGTTGTTGTCGCAGGTGCGGACCATTGCGGCGTTTGCCTATCGCAAGTCGCGCGGTTTGCCCTTCGTGTATCCGAAGCCGCAGTACAAGTATGCGGCCAATTTTCTGCACATGATGTTTTCGCATCCCACGGAGGACGTGGAGCTGAAGCCGGAGGCCGTCCGGGCGCTGGACCTGCTGTTTCTGCTGCATGCGGATCACGAGCAGAATTGCTCGACCTCGACGGTTCGGATGGTGGCGTCGAGCGGGGCGAACCTTTTTGCGTGTGCGGCGGCGGGGGTTTGCGCGTTGTGGGGGCCGTTACATGGCGGGGCGAACCAGGCGGTGATTGAGATGCTGGAGGAGATCCACCGGAGCGGGGATGACGGTCGGAAGTTTCTGGAGGAGGTGAAGAGCCGGAAGAGCGGTCGACGACTGATGGGGTTCGGGCATCGGGTGTACAAGAACTACGACCCCCGGGCACGCATCATCAAGCGGCACTGCGACGAGTTGCTGGCCAGGCTGAATCGGACCGATCCGCTGCTGGACATAGCCAAGCGATTGGAAGAGGCGGCGTTGCAGGACGAATACTTCGTGGAACGCAAGCTGTATCCCAATGTGGACTTTTACAGTGGCATCATCATGCGGGCGCTGGACATTCCGGTGAACATGTTTCCGGTGATTTTTGCGATTGGTCGGATGCCCGGTTGGATTGCGCACTACCGGGAGGTGGTGGAGTCGCCGACCCGGCGGATTTACCGGCCGCGTCAGGTGTATGTGGGGCCGCCGCTGCAACATTACGTGCCGATTGATCAGCGCGGTTGAGTGAATGGAGAACGGTTCGGCGGGCGCACGCATGCGGTGATGATCGGAGGGCCGGAGTCGCGGGGTGCGTCCGACTTATAGGTGGCTTTCCCCACAGCCGACGGGTTGGGGCAGCGGCGGGGTTTTGGGATTGCGTTTGGCCCGCGAGGTTCGTTGAATCGCGGGGCGTTTTGCACAAGGCATGAATCTTCACGAGTACCAGGCAAAGCAATTGTTGGCGGCCCGGGGTGTTCCGGTGCCTGCGGGGGGTGTGTGTGAAACGGCCGAGCAGGCGCGGGCCGAGGCGGAGCGGTTGCGGGCTGCGGGCGCGACGCAGTTGGTGGTGAAGGCCCAGATTCACGCCGGCGGTCGGGGCAAAGGGGTTTTTGTGGACGGGTATCGGGGTGGGGTGAAGCTGGTCTCAACACCCGGGGAAGCGGAGGCGGCTGCGCGGGCGATGCTGGGCAACGTGCTGATCACGCGGCAGACCGGCCCGGCCGGTCGCAGGGTCCGCAAGGTCCTGGTGGCGGAAGCGCCGGAGATTCGGCGGGAATTGTACGTGGCGGTGCTGCTGGATCGGGCGCGTGGATGTCCGGTGGTCATGGCCAGCACCGAAGGGGGTGTGGAGATCGAGGAGGTGGCGGCGCGCGCTCCGGAGAAGATCGTGAGCGAGCCGGTGGACCCGCTGCTGGGGTGGCAGGCGTATCAGGGTCGAAAGCTGGCGGTGGCGCTGGGGTTGACGGGTGCGTTTCTGGGTGCGGCGGTGCGTTGTTTCGAGGCGATTTACCGGACCTGGTGGGAGTGTGAGGCGTCCCTGGTGGAGATCAACCCGTTTTGCGTGGTGGCGGGTCCGCAGGGGGAGCGGCTGATGGCCGTGGACGCCAAGATGGCGCTGGAGGACAATGCGTTGTTCCGGCATCCGGACCTTGCGGCGTTGCGGGATGAAGGTGAGGAGTCGCCCCTGGAGGTGGAGGCCGGCCGACACCATTTGAATTACATCAAGTTGGACGGGGACATTGCGTGCCTGGTCAACGGGGCCGGCCTGGCCATGGCCACCATGGACATCATCAAGCATTACGGGGGTGAACCGGCCAACTTTCTGGACGTGGGGGGTGGCGCGAGCGTGGAGCAGGTGACCGCTGCGTTTCGGATCATCATGCAGGATCCGAACGTGAGGGCGATTCTGGTGAACATTTTTGGCGGGATCATGGATTGCGACGTGATTGCGCGTGGGATTGTGGCGGCGGTGCGGGAGACGGGGTTGCGGATTCCGCTGGTGGTGCGGTTGGAGGGGAACAATGTGGAGGCGGGCCGGCGCACGTTGGCGGAGGCCGGGCTGTCGTTGATCAGCGCCGATTCGATGGCGGATGCGGCGCGGAAGGTGGTGGCGGCGGCCCGGGGCACGGGGGTTGGGGCGTGATGCAGGGGTTGTGGATCATTGCCCTGCCGAGGGACCCGGGCAACCGGCCGGGTGGAGCGGGGGTTTGGGCAGAGAGAGGCTGTTGATTGTACCATGGCGATTCTAGTCGGACCGGAAACGAAGGTATTGATTCAGGGGATTACGGGCAGTTTTGGCGCCCGGCACGCGCAGTTGTCGTTGGACTACGGCACGCGGGTGGTGGCGGGTGTGACCCCGGGCAAGGGCGGGCAGGTATTCCGCCACAAGGAACACGAGGTGCCGGTGTTTGACACGGTCGCGGAGGCGGTGCGGGAGACGGGTGCGACGGCATCAGTGATTTTTGTGCCGGCGCCGTTTGCGGCGGACGCGATTTTGGAGGCTGCGGATGCGGGTGTGGAGGTGGTGGTGTGCATCACGGAGGGGATTCCGGTGGCGGACATGTTGCGTGTGAAACGGGCGTTGGCGGGGCGTCGGACCCGGCTGATTGGTCCGAACTGTCCGGGGATAGTGACGCCGGGGGACGGCCCGGAATCGCGCGGGGGTTGTCGGATGGGGATTGCGCCGGGGTACATTCACCGGAAGGGTCATGTGGGGGTGGTATCACGGAGCGGCACCCTGACTTATGAAGCGGTTTGGCAACTGACGCAGCGGGGCGTGGGTCAGAGCACGTGCGTGGGCATTGGCGGGGATCCGGTGCCCGGGATGTCGCACTTGGATGTGGTGAAGATGTTCGTGGAGGACCCGGACACGCACGCGATCATCATGATTGGCGAGATTGGCGGGAGCGCGGAGGAAGAGGCCGCGGCCTGGATCAAGGAGCACTGTCGCAAACCGGTGGCGGCGTTCATTGCGGGGGCCACGGCCCCGCCGGGTCGGCGGATGGGTCATGCCGGGGCGATCATCAGCGGCGGCAAAGGAACGGCAGCGGCGAAGATTGAGGCCCTGCGTGCGGCGGGGGTGGCGGTGGCGCCGACGCCGGCGGAGATTGCCGACACGTTGATCCGGCTGTTGTGAGGGCCGTGCGGGCGGCTCGAGCGGGCGGGAGGCGGGGCGGAGGACGAACGGCATGGCATGGGTGGACAACCTGCTGAACCTGGCGGGGTTGTTGCTGGCGCTGGCAGCGTGGGCCGGGCACAATGACCGGGGTCGGCGTCTTCCGGCTGCGACGTTGGCGGGGACGCTCCGTCCGGCGGCGACCGCAACGGACCGGGTGGGGTGGCTGTGGGTCGGAGTTTTGGGTGTGTGTTTGGTGCGCGGGTTGCTGGGCTGGCTGGTGGGGGGTGGGTCGGATTGGACGCCGCGGCTGAATTTGGGGGTGCTGAGTGTTTCATTTCCCGTGTTGCCGGGTTGGAGGGGTTTGGGGTTGATGGAACTGTACGCGGTGCTGAGTCTCGGGGTGTGGGTGACGGTGTTCTGGGCATGGATGGTGTTGCTGAGCTGTGCGGGGCAGCGGGTGTGCGAGGGTAACCCGGTGTACGTGCTGGTGCGAAGGTTTGCGGGACCGGTGGCGCGGTGGCCGTGCGGGGTTCGGTTGGTTTTCCCGGTTGTATGGGTGGGTGGGGTTTGGTTGGTATTGGAGCCGGTCCTGGCCGGGTTGGGGCTGCTGCCGCGGCCGGCGGCGTGGCCCTGGCGCGGGTATCAGGCGTTGGTGCTGGGGCTGGGTTGTTGGCGTTTATGGGTCCCGTTGGTGACGGGGTTGCTGGTGCTGTACTGGGTGAATTTGTACGTGTATTTCGGGCGGCATTCGATTTGGGATTTTCTGGCGCGGGTGGGGCGGCGCTGGATGGGCTGGCTGGGGTGGCTGCCGCTGCGTGTGGCTCGGATGGATCTGGCACCGGTTTTTTGGGCGGCGGTGGTGTGGGGTGCGGGTTACGTGGCGGACCATGGTTTGGATTTGCCGATGGGGCAGCGGCGGATTCCGTCCTGGGTGGAGGTGTATGAGGGTTTGGGACGTTGGGGACGGTGAATGGGGTTGGGGTGGTACGGGGACGGGGGCTTCGGCGGCGTTGCGGTTTGGGTTCGGGTTGAGGCAGGACCGTCTTGCAGGGCGGGGTGGTGGGACTTCATGTTGGGGGCTTCAGCCGGGTGTTTTGAACGCATCCGGGAACGGGTTGGTCAACGTCAGGGTGAAAGGAAGCTGAGATGAGTGTGAATATTGCTGCGATTCAGTCGGCGGTGCAGGAGGCCGGCGCGTTTGTGCGGCCCTTGTTTCAGGAGTTGGGGAAAGTGATCGTGGGCCAGACCTATCTGACCGAACGGCTGGTGATGGGGCTCCTGGCCAACGGTCATGTATTGCTGGAGGGTGTGCCGGGCCTGGCGAAGACGTTGGCGGTGAAGACGCTGGCGCAGTGCCTGCAGGTGAAGTTTTCGCGACTGCAGTTCACGCCGGATATGTTGCCGGCGGACGTGATCGGCACGCAGATTTACAATCCGCACACGGGGACGTTCAGCACGCGGAAGGGGCCGATTTTTGCGCATTTGGTGCTGGCGGATGAGATCAACCGGGCGCCCGCCAAGGTGCAGAGCGCGCTACTGGAGGCGATGCAGGAGCGGCAGGTGACCATCGGGGATCAGAGTTTCCGGCTGGAGGAACCGTTTCTCGTGTTGGCGACGCAGAATCCGATCGAGCAGGAGGGGACCTATCCGTTACCGGAGGCGCAGGTGGATCGGTTCATGATGAAGCTGCGGATCGGGTACCCCTCGCGGGCGGAGGAGCGGCAGATTTTGGATTTGATGGCGCGGACGTCGGGTCTGCCGCAGGTCCGACCCGTGGTGGAACCGGAGCAGATTTTGCGGGCGCGGGAGGTGCTGAACGACATCTACGTGGACGACAAGGTGAAGGACTACATTGTGGATGTGGTGTGCGCGACGCGGAATCCGGAGGAGTACAAGATTCCGGTGCGCGAGTACATTCAGTTGGGGGCGTCGCCGCGGGCGACGATCAGTTTGACGCTGGCCGCCAAGGCGCATGCGTTTTTGCGGGGTCGCGGGTATGTGACGCCGCAGGACGTGAAGACGGTGGGGATGGACGTGCTGCGGCACCGGGTCATGATCACCTACGAGGCCGAGGCGGAGGAAAAGACTCCGGAGACGATCATCCAGAAGATTTTTGACGAGTTGCCGGTGCCGTGAGGCGGGGCACGGCCGGCCCATGGGGTAGGGGAGATGATTCCGCGCGAGATTCTCAAAAAGATCCGGCAGATCGAGATTCGCACGAACCGGCTGGTGACCGAGACGCTGGCGGGGCAGTACCACAGCGTGTTTCGGGGTCAGGGGATGAACTTTGAGGAGGTGCGGGAGTACCAGCCGGGGGACGAGGTTCGGGCGATTGACTGGAATGTGACGGCGCGGATGAACCATCCGTTCGTCAAGCGGTTTGTGGAGGAGCGGGAGTTGACGGTGTTGTTGGTGGTGGATGTGAGCGGGTCGGGATGGTTCGGTTCGGTGGAGCCTTCGAAGCGGGAGCTGGCGGCGGAGGTGGCGAGTGTGCTGGCGTTTTCGGCGCTGCGGAACAATGACAAGGTGGGGCTGGTGTTGTTTTCGGAGGGGGTGGAGGCTTTTGTGCCGCCGCGAAAGGGGCGACGGCATGTGCTGCGGGTGATCCGGGAGATCCTGTTTTACGAACCGCGCCGGCGGGGGACGGATCTGCCGGCGGCGTTGGAGTTTGTGTTACGGGTGATGCGGCGTCGGGCGATTGTGGTGTTGATTTCGGACTTTTTGGCGACCGAGCCGTCGGGGGCGGGTCCGGCTGCAGTGCTGCAGCCGCGGACGATGGGTCCGATGTTTCAACTGGCGCCCCTGGGTCCGGACACGGTGAGTTTGTTGCGGCAGGTGAACCGGCGTCATGATCTTGTGGCGGTGCAGGTGCTGGATCGCTACGAGGCGGAGCTGCCGGCGTTGGGGCGATTGATGTTGGAGGACGTGGAAACGGGCGAGCTGTTGGAGATTGACACCGGGGACGCGCGCCGGCGGGAACAGTTTTCCGAGCAACAGGCCCGGCGTCAGGCGGAGCTGGCGCGCACGTTTCGAATGGCGGGTGTGGATGCCATTTTGCTGCGGACGGACCGGCCGTATGAGGGTGAACTGGCGCGGTTTTTTGAGATGCGGGAACATCGGAGGCGCCATGGCGGCTGAGGGGGTCGTGTGCGTGCCGGAGCGACCGGCGGTGTGGGGTTCCGCGTGTGGCGATGGATGACCGATGATGCGGGCGACACAAACGGTGGCCAGGGTTGTGTCCCCCGGATCCGTGTCCGGGGAGGACCTGCGTGACATTGTGCCCCCGGTTCGGATCCCGTCGGTTTGGGACTGGCTGGGCTGGGTTTTGCTGGTGCTGGTTGTAGCTGCCGGGGTGGCGCTGTTGACATGGTGGTGGCGGCGACCGCGACCTGCGCCGGCGGCCCCTCCGCCGGAGCCGCCGCATGTGCGGGCGCGGCGCCGACTTGAGGCGGCGCTGGGGCTGCTGGCGGATCCGCGGGCCTTTTGTGTGGCGGTTTCTGATGCTCTGCGCTGGTATTTGGAGGAGCGGTTCGAATTCCGGGCTCCGGAGCGGACGACGGAGGAGTTCCTGGAAGAATTGCGGCAGACGGATCGGCTGTTGCCGGATCAAAAGGAGGTGCTGGGTGATTTTCTCCGGCGCTGTGATCTGGTGAAGTTTGCCCGGTACGAGCCGGATCGGTCGGAGTTGCTGGAGCTGCACGGGATGGCGGTGCGGCTGGTGGAGGAGACGGAACCGGAGGCGCCTGTTTCGGAAGCGGTGCCCGGCCGTGGCGGTGCCCGGCCCGTGGGGGTGCGGGAGGGGATGGGATGATCACGTTTGCCCATCCGTGGGTGTTGCTGTTGCTTCCGTGTCTGGCGTGGCTGGCATGGGTGCGGCGACGCCGGGCGGTGCCGGCGGCGTTTTTGTATTCGTCGGCGCGATTGATGCGGGGTTTGGTCCCGTTGCGTCGGCGCGGGCCGTCGTGGTGGTTGCAGATGCTGCGGGGTCTGGGCCTGGCGTGTGGCATTGTGGCGTTGGCACAGCCGCGTTGGAGCCACAGTGAGACACGGATCACTGCGAGCGGGGTGGACATTGTGGTGGTGTTTGACATGTCGGGCAGCATGGCGGCGGAGGATTTCATCGTGGAGGGGCGCCGAATCAACCGGATGGAGATGTCGCGGCGGGTGTTGCGGGGGTTTATTGAGCGGAGGCCGAACGACCGGATCGGACTGGTGGTGTTTGCCACGGATGCTTATGTGGCGGTGCCGCCGACGCTGGATCATGATTACCTGCTGCGGACGCTGGAACGGTTGGAGCTGGGCGACATTCCGGGGGACCAGACGGCGATCGGAATGGGGCTGGCCAGCGCACTGAACCGGTTGCGGGAGGTGCCGGGAAAAAGCCGCGTGGTGATTCTCATGACCGACGGCCAGAACAACGCCGGCAAGATTGATCCGCTCACGGCGGCGGAGGCTGCGCAAGCGATGGGGGTTCGGGTCTACACCATTGGCGTGGGGACGCGCGGGCGGGCCCCCACGCCGGTACAGGATGTGTTTGGCCGGAAATTTTACCGTTGGGTGGACGTGGACATTGACGAGGAGACGTTACGATCGATCGCGGATCGCACGGGGGGCCGGTACTATCGGGCGGACGATGCCGGGCGGTTCGAGGAGATTTACCGGGAGATTGACCGTTTGGAAAAGACGGAGGTTGAGGTGAAGAGCTATGCGCGGCACAGGGAATTGTTTGGTTGGTGGGTTGCGATGGCCCTGGTTTTGCTGGTGATCGAGGTGGTGCTGGCGGAGACGGTTTGGCGCAGGTTGCCCTGAACGGGGTGGAGCCGGATCGGGGCGGCTTGGCGCTCTCCGCATGGGACCGAGAGGCTGGGATGCATTTTGCGGAACCACAATTTCTGAGTTTGGCGGTGGTTGTGCCGGTCCTGCTGGCGGCGCTGCTGTGGTGGGGCGCGCGGGTGCGACGTCGATTGCGCGCGCAATTTGTGCCCCCGCGGCTGCTGGAGGTCTTGCTGGTGGGGTGGTCGGCGGCCCGGGAGCGGGGTCGGCTGCTGCTTTTGACGGCTGCCTGCGCGTGTTTGTTGCTGGCGCTGGCCCGGCCGCAGTGGGGCTACACAGTGGAGGAGGTGCGGCAGCGCGGGTTGGACATTGTGGTGGCGGTGGACGTTTCGCGGAGCATGCTGGCGGCGGACGTGCCGCCCAACCGGCTGACGCGGGCCAAGCTGGCGGTCCAGGACCTGTTACGGGTGGCCAGGACGGATCGGTTTGCGTTGGTGGCGTTTGCCGGCTCGGCGGTGCTGTTGTGTCCGCTGACGTGGGACGATGCGGCGTTTTTGCAGAGTCTGGATGCGCTGGAGGTGGGCACGGTGTCCGACACGGGCACGAGCCTGGCAGCAGCCTTGCAGGCGGCGGAGAGGGCTTTTTCGGCCCGTGAAGACAATTATCGGGTGGTGGTGCTGCTGACGGATGGTGAGGATCACGAGGGTGGCGCGTTGGAGGCGGCGCGGCGGCTGGGTGGTCAGGGGATCCGACTCATTACGGTGGGCGTGGGCACGCCGGAGGGGGATTTGATCCGCGTCCGGGATGCGCGGGGTCGCGAGGATTACGTGCGGGACGAGGCCGGGCAGGTGGTCAAGTCGCGCCTGGTGGAGGGGTTGTTGCGGCAGATGGCCGAGGCAACGCCCGGTGGATTTTATCTGCCCCTGCAGGGCCCCCGGGTGATGGAGACGCTGTATGAGCGGGGATTGGCCGATTTACCGCGCAGGGAGGGGACGGAGAGGTTTGTGCGGCGGCTACGGGACCGGTACCACTGGCCGCTTGCGATGGCGCTGGTGCTGACGGCTGTGGAGTGGTTGTGGCCGGAGCGTCATCGTCGTGGCGGGCGGCGAGGCGTTCTGGCGAGCGTGATGGTGTTCTGGTTGTTGGGGATCTCGGGGTTGACACCGGCGTGGGCGGCCTCGGCGGCTCGGGGTTTGCGGGAGTACGAGAAGGGCCATTATGACGCAGCGCGGCGCGAGTTTGAGGCACTGCTCGAGAAACGGCCGGCGGATGAGCGTTTGCGCTTCAACGCGGGTGCCAGCGCCTATCGTCAGGGACGGTTCGATGAAGCGGCCACCTACTTTGAGGAGGCGAGCCGGAGTCAGGATCTGCGTCTGCAGGAGTGGTCGTATTACAACCGTGGCAACAGTCTCTACCGGCTGGGGGAGGCGGAGACGGATCTGAACCGGCGCAGGGCCTTGTGGGAGGAGGCGCTGCGTCAGTACATGAACGCCTTGCGTTTGAACACGAACAACGCCGACGCGCAGTACAATCTCGAATTTGTTCGGAAACGGCTGGAGGAATTGCCGCCCCCGTCCCAACAGCAGCAATCGTCTTCGGGCGACCAGCAGAATCAGCAATCGCAGCGCCGGGACCGGCCTTCCGGGCAACAGGAACAAGGTGCGCAATCCCGGTCGGAGCCGTCGGCGAACGCGAATTCGGGTCAGCACGAGGAGCGTGAGGAAGCGGCGCGTTCCGGGGAACCGCAGGGATCGGAGCAGCAGGCGATGCAGCCGCCGGAGGCGAGGGAGCGCGGACCTTCAGGAAGGGAGGAATCGGAGGGGAATCGTGGCGCGGAGGAGCGGTCCGGCAGACCCGATCGGATGACACCCGAGGAAGCGGAACGATTGTTGGACACACTGCGTGGGGACGAGCGGAGGTTACCACCGGAGAAGACGACAACACGCGGCGCTCGATCGCGTTCGCGCAAGGATTGGTGACGGGTTGGGCGGCCGGGGTTGGCGGTGGGGTGGTGGCTCGTTAGCGGGAGTGCGGTTTCAAGAGGTCGAGGAGACCTTGCACGGGGTTCGGCGGTACCACCGGGCTGTTGGTGGCGGGCGGGGTGTTGGTTGCGGCGGGGGTGTTGGTTTGGGTGGGGACGGTGGTTGGGGTCAGGAGTTGCCCGAGGGTGCCGAGCACGTTTCCGGCCTGCTGGGCGGCTGCGCCGCCGACGTTGCGGAGAACGGAGGCGCTGCCGGAGGTTGCCAATCCCAGGAGGGCCAGCTTGTCGAATTCTGCTTTCGGTTCATTCAGCGTCCCGCGCAGGGTCACGAAATCAGGCAGGGGCACGTAGGCCTGGTCGGGCTGTCCGGTTCTGCCGATCTGGGCGGCGAGGGAGCGCTCGAGGGCGAGGTGGATGGGCAGGTGGAGTTCGGATCGGGTCAGGTCCGGTGCCACCCGGATGGTCCCGCTGGCACGGGCATCGAAGGCGGCGCTGCGGAGCTGTGCCGAGGTGAGGCGGATTTGGCCCTGGCCGGCTTCGGCCTGGACGGCCAAGACGTCCACGGGCGCGTTCAGGAGGCGATCTGTCCAACCGCTGCGGGCACCGGGCGCGCCCAGGAGTTGGCCGAGCAGCCGGCCGACCCCGGCAGCGGGATTTCGGATCAGGTCGGGCAGGCCCAGGACGACGTTCAGGACGGTTTGGAGGAGGGGGCTGCGCACCTGTGCGATGGAGAGGTTGAGGTTGGTGGCCAGGAGCCCTGCACGACCCTGCAGGTGCTGCTGCAGGTTGGTTCCTGTGAAGCCCTGACCGATCAGGTCCAGTTCGAGGGAAGCTGTCCCCGCCAGCTGGTCGCGGCGCTCGGGGGCGAAGACGGAGATCAGGGGTGGCAGGGGGACTGTACTGGCCGAAAGAGCGACGCGGTACCTGTAGCCGGGGACGGAGAGGTCCACCTCGGCCGAGCCCCGGAGCGGCGCGCCGTTGACGAGGGCGTCGAGGGATTGGATCCGGATATGGTTGGTGTGCAGGAGTGCCCGCACGGAGGTTTGGGTGAGTTCGAGTTCGAGAAGTCGGACTCGTCCCAGCTTCACGTCCAGGCGGCCGTTCTCAATGGGAAGGAGGACGGGTGTTGGTTCGGAGGGTGGTACCGGAGCGGGAGCGGGTCCGGTCGTTTCGGTCGGGGCCAGGGACTGCCAGACCGACCAGAGCCGGGTCAGATCGAGCGAATCGGCCAGGAGCTCGATTGCGCCGCTCCAGGGTGATGCGTCTGTCTCCCGTTGGAGGGTGCCGAGCAGTTTGAGTTCGTTGGGGAGGCCGGGCTGCGGGTCCAGGCGTGTACGAAAGTCGTGGATCCGGATTTCTCGCGGGGAGAGGCCCAGGTCGGTTTGGAGGTCCAGGGCGAGCGGTGCTGCCGGTGTGGCGGTGGGCCGCGGTCGGAGCACGAGGTTGGTGAGGCTCATGCTGGCCTGAATGCGGGAGGGCGCGGTGGGGTTCCATGAGCCTGCCGCGGAGGCGTTGCATTCCAGCGATTCGATCCACGGCCCGTTGGTGAGGAAGGTTGCCAACCAGGGTGCCACTGCGGCATGGAGGAGCCGGTCCACCCGGGCGGTGAAGGTGCAGGCGCCATTGGTTGGGTGGTAGATGGCGGAAAGCCAGATGCGGCCGGCCGGCCGCCCCTGAGCGGTCAAGAGCGCGTCGAAGGGTGCCAATTCCCAGCCGTCCGGTCCTGTGCGGATTTCAAGGGTGGCGTTGAGCTCCGGGGCGGGTTGGTTGGTTGGGATCCATGCGCCTGCGAGTTGTCGGAGTTGCAGGCTGCCCCGGGTTTCGACCCGCCCCGATTGGCGCCGGACGCGGAGCCGGGTGTGGAGTTCGCCGGCTTGGAGACCGGCTTTGGCGGCGGGTTGGAGGAGGGCGAGGCCGGTGGCCGGGTAGGCGGTGAGGTCGAGGTTGATTTCGTCGTCGGGTTCGGGGAATCGGCCGGTGCCGGCCAGGGCGGCGTGCAATAGGGGACTCGGCCCGTGAGCCACGCGCAGGAGGCCGTTGGTCAGCGACCACGCACCGTGCCGGGTGATGAGGATGGGTAGCTCACAGGCGATGGCGAGGTTTTCCCAGGGCCGGTCGGCCACGACAGCAGCGAGGTTTTGAAGGTCGGCGCGGGCCAGGATGCGGGCTTCCGTGGCGTTGGGATCGGCGTCCATGTGAAGGCTCAGGTTGACCCGTCCGGAACGGACGGTATCGCCGATGACGGCTTTCCAGTCTGCGAGGTCGAGGTCGCGGATTTGGATGTGGAGCGCGGCGTTGGTGGCGGCGGAGAGGCCCCGGGTTGGATGCCAGGTGATCGGGGCGGAGAGCGCGGCTTCCAGCCATGGACTCGGGCCGTGGCGGCCGTCGCACCGGAGTTCCTGGAGGGTGACAGCTTCTGCGGTGCGATCCCAAGTGGCTCGGAAACGAACCTGCAGGTCCGTGGCGGGTGTGACGATGTCGGTTTTCCGGATTTGGAGCGGGGTGAGGTCGGCTTTCGCTGCCAGGGTGATTTGTTGGCGTTGCGGGGAGGCGACCAAATCGGCGTGAAGGGCTCCCCTGGTTGGGCCGAAATCGAACCCGTAGATGGAGCCGATGAGGTTGAGGAGACGCGCGTCGAGGTCGGTCAGTGCGAGGTGAAGCTCGGCTTGTCCAATCTGCCAGTTGAGTGGGCCCTGGATCTCAAGTGAGGCCAGGGGTTGATCGCCTTGGAAGAATCGGAGCGCGAGCTCGCGGAGCCGGGCGGGATCGAGTTGGGCCGTCAGGGTGGCCCTGAGGTTGGCCCATGGCTGCCATGAGCCGCCGGCCCTGGTAACGCTGGCGGTGCTTTCGAGTGTGAGCTCTCTTGGTTGAAGTGCGGGGTCCAGGGCGAACCCGGCCCGGGTTTCAAAAGTTGCCTCGAGATGTCGCGTGGGCGGGGCAGAAGCCGGCCCGTGATCGGCCTGAATCGCGCATCCTGCGGAAAGCGTGGCCTTTTGATCGTTGGCAACGTTCTCGATCTGCAGGCGGATCGAGCCTGCCGAAATTTGCAGGACCTCTGAGGCGTTGTTGGTGACCCGGAGGAGGACCGCGCCGTTGCGGATTTCCAGACGTCCGATTCGGAGGGCGGGGGGTGGTGAAGCCGGTTTGGCGGCGGAAGTTGGTCGTGAGTCCGGAGGTTGGAGTGCCTGGAGCAGGGGATCGAGGTTACTGTGGCCCCGGGCATCGAGGAGCACCTGGAGGCTGGGGTTATCCAGCAGGAGCTCTTCGAGGTCGAGCTGCCCGCCCAGAAGTCGCATCAGGTGATGGCGGACCCGGAGCTGTGCGGCTTGCAGGATGGGCTGTCCGGTGGCGGTTTGGATGCGAATCTCGTGCAGGACGACGCGGCTCAGGGGGTGAATTTCCGCGCGCGCCACCTCGATGTGGACCCCGAGCTGCCGCGACAGGCGCGGCAGAATGAAGCGTTGGAAGAAGAAATTGCTGGTGCCGATCCACCACGCAAGGCCCAACAGGACGATGAGACCTCCCGCGGCGATCAGCAGCGCCTTGAGAACCCGACGCGATCGACTCACCGGTGCCGTGTTCATTTGCAGATGTGTCGTATTGGCTCCAACCCGCCGGTTTGCTGTGCCTTCCGGTTCGGCCTTCGGGCCTTCGGAGCCGGTCCGTTGGCCCTTTCGATCAAGCATAGGACATCCCGTCGATTGGCGCGAGCCCGGGGCCGGTGTGCGAGGCATCCGGGCGATGGGCGCCGTGACACGGTGGAGCGTTGGAAGGGGGTAGTGCCTGTGCATGCGTAGGGTTTTCTGCGGAGGAACCAGGTCTGATGGATTGATGGGGCATTCAGGATTGCCGGGGGCTTCGGGGGCGGTGACAGGACGCAGCCGGTCCACCCGCTGATGCTGGTGGCAAGGGCGGTTTATGCGTGCGGGATGCGCCCGGGCCGGCTATGGATGGGGTGTGGCGGTGGAACGGGACATTCGAAATGTGGCGTTGATCGGGTTCATGGGATCCGGGAAAAGTGCCGTCGGTAAACTGGTGGCGGCCGAGCTCGGATTCGACTTCCTCGACACGGACGAGAAAATCGAGCAGGCGGCCGGGATGAGCATCCCCGAGATTTTCCGGTCCCTGGGCGAGGCCGGGTTTCGCGAATGGGAACGCCGGATCGTGCGGTCCCTGGCGGGGCTGCGGAACACGGTGATTGCGACCGGCGGGGGTTTGCCGACCTATGACGATCATTTGGAGCGGCTGAAGGAGCATTCGTTGGTGGTGTGTTTATGGGCGTCGCCCGAAGTGTTGTTTGAGCGGGTTCGGCATCACACGCACCGGCCGTTGCTGCAGACGGAGGATCCGCTGCAGAGGATCCGCGAGCTGTTGGCGCGGCGAGAGCCGTGGTACCGCCGGGCGGATGTGATGATCGGGACGGAGCAACGGTCCATTCGCGAGGTTGCCGCGCAGGTGATACATGCCTTTCGACTCCATACCCGGGCCCGGGCCTGAGCCGTTGGCGCAGCGGCTCCGGACGGAGGTGCAGTCGGGAGCGGCGGTCCTCCCGGTGGACCCGGAAGGGCACGCGGCGCGGGAGCGGATTCGGTCCCGTGCGCTCGAGCTGGGTTTTGACGAATGCCGGTTTACCACGGCGGATCCGCCGGCCCGGGGCCCGTTTTTGGAGCGCTGGCTGGCCGAGGGGCGGCACGGCCGGATGCAGTGGCTGGCCCGTCGGGTGGAACGCCGCACCGACCCGCGCAAGGTGCTGCCGGGGGCGTCAACGCTCGTTATGGTCGCGGTCAGCTACGGTCAGCCGGAAGGTTTCGAGCACGGCGCGCAGGGCTCCGTAGGAGTGGTGGCCCGATACGCCCGTGCGCTGGATTATCACGATTGGATGGGCGAACGGCTGCGTGCGCTGGCGGCGTTTGTGGAAGAAATCGGACCCGCCGGCACGCGCACCCTGTGGTACGTGGACACCGGTCCGATTTTGGAACGTGAACTGGCCGAGCGGGCGGGTGTGGGGTTTGTGGGCAAGCACACGAACCTGATCAGTCGTCGGTGGGGCAACTGGTTGCTGCTGGGCGAGGTGTTGACCACCTGGGCCCTGCCGCCGGACCAGCCCGAGCACAACCGTTGTGGCCGATGCACGCGCTGTATGGAGGCCTGTCCCACGGGCGCCATTGTGGCTCCCTTTCAACTCGATGCGCGTCTTTGCATTTCCTATCTGACGATCGAACTGCGGGGACCGATCCCCGTGGAGTTGCGGCCTGCGATTGGGAACCGGATTTTCGGATGTGACGATTGCCTTGCGGTTTGTCCGTGGAACCGGTTCGCCCGTGAGGGTCGGCTGATGCGGCAGTACGGGCGACCGGAGCTCGGGAGCATGGACTTGACCTCGTTGCTGGAACTGGATGAACCGGGGTTTCGGAGGCTTTTTGGGCAGACGCCCATCGCACGCGCGAGGTATTCAGGATTCCGGAGGAACGTTTGTGTGGCGCTGGGCAACGTGGGCGGACCCGAATGCCGTCCGGCATTGGAAAGGGCGGCGCAAGATGCGGATCCGCTGGTGGCCGAACATGCGCGATGGGCCCTGGCCCGGCTTCGTGAGCGCGGCCTTTAGATGCGTGATCCCTTTGCGGCTCCAAGGGGAGTCTCGCCCGGACGGGCACAGGCTGCACTGCCGGCTCATGCCCTTTCAGTTTTTTGGGGCGCACAGCCGGGTTGGCCCCACGCCGGCTTTTGTGCTCGCGGTTTGTCGTCTTATCGGCGGTCACAGTCCGCCTAATACTTTGCGCCGGGTGTTTGACAAAGCATTGCCGACGTGGTTATCTGTTGCGCGTCACCGCCACACCAGTGCGGATGTTCTTTGAGCGATCGGTGATCGGGATGTGTGTGGAAAACGGATTTCGGCCGGCGCTTGGTACAGGCTCCGGCCGAGTTCTCCCTGATCCCTCTGTGTACTGTTCGTTACTCCCCGGGCCTCTCGGCCACCCCCTGGCCGCTTGGCCCGGTTTTTTTGTGCCCGGCTTGGACCTGCGGACCGTCGGCGCGTGAGAACGGCCGTAGGGGCACAGGCGGGGATTTGCCGGGCTGGAGTTTACGGTGATGGCTCCGGTGAACCGGCTTGATCCGCGACCGGGGGTACCTGCCCGGACTGGAAGAGGTTGGTGGTGTCGAGGGAGTTGGTCTGCAGTTGCTCGGGCGGGTGATTCGGACGCCGCCTCGACTTTTTGTGTGGCGGTTGGATGAGTTGCGCGTGGCGGAGATGGGTCCATGGAGCTTGGGTCCTGCGATTTCGGCATCGGCGAACGCAGCAGACGATCAGGCGCAGGGGCGGAGGCGGCTGCTCTTGCGAGCCCTCCCCGGGCCCTGTGCGGCCTTGTGGTTTATCCCCTCTCTTGTTCGAAGGATTGAGCGTGCGCCCGGGCCCCGTACGCTTCCCGTGCTGGCGGGAGATCGCGGGTTTTGCGTGTTACCCTGCGCGGGCGGCCGGGCAGGGCGACTTTGAGTGGGAGCCTTGAGTGCATGCGAGGTGCCGGGTTTGCTGTGCGATGGCTTGAGGGGGAGGTGAGAAACCGGCAGACTGGTTTGGGGACCCGGGAAGAAGGCATGAACACGGAAGCGTCCAGTTGTGGGGGCGTGCTGGCGGCGGAGCGTCGCCTGCCGTTGGAGAGCGTGCGGGTGTGGCCGTTGGCGGAGCGCCGCAGTTTGAGCCGGTTGACCGACATTTTGATTTCGCCGGATGCGGACGTGGGACCTGTGGCACCGGTGTTGGAGTCGGCGTTGGACGAGGCGGCGGAGAAGATCCGGGCGGCACGATCTCGCGGGGCTTCGGTGATGTTGATTTACGGGGCGCACCTGATCAAGAACGGCCTGATGGACGTGGTGATTCGGCTGTTGGAGGGCGGGTGGGTGACGCATCTGGCGACGAACGGGGCGGGGACGATTCATGACTGGGAACTGGCGTACCTGGGCCGGACGGAGGAGAGTGTGCGGGCGCACGTGGTGGAGGGGTGTTTTGGGACGTGGGATGAGACGGGCCGCTATTTGCATCTTGCGTTGATGGCGGGGGCGGTGCGGGGCGAGGGGTGGGGTCGGAGCCTGGGCCGGTTTATCGTGGAGGATGGTGTGGAGCTTCCGCCGGTGGGGGAGTTGGAGGCGGCGATTCGGCGGGAGCCGCGGCATCCCTTGGCGGGTGCGCGGGCGGAGTTGTTGCAGGCGATGGTGCGGCATGGTTTGGGCGGGGGCCGTGTGGAGGTGCGGCATCAGTACAAGGAGCATTCGTTGTTGGCGCGTGCGTTTTTGTCGGGGGTACCGTTTACGGTGCATCCGGGGATCGGGTATGACATTATTGCGACGCATCCGTGGTTCAACGGGGCGGTGCTGGGTCGGGCCGGGGGGTGGGATTTTGCGGCGTTCGGGGCTTCGGTGGACCGGTTGGACGGCGGGGTGGTGCTGTCGGTGGGTTCTGCGATCATGGGTCCGCAGGTGTTTGAAAAGAGCCTGAGTTGTGTGAACAATTTGCGCCGGCAGTCGGGGCGTCCGCGGGTGGAGGGGCACACGATTTTTGTGGTGGATCTGCAGGATGGCGGCGGCTGGGATTGGTCGAAGGGTGAGCCGCCGAAGGAGCATCCGGCCTATTACCTGCGTTTTTGCAAGAGTTACGTCCGGATGGGGGGCACGATGCGGTATGTGCAGTGCGACAACCGTGTGTTTTTGTTGTCCTTGTGGCGGCGGCTGCGGGCATGGTCGGATGGCGCCGGGCATTCGGGTTCCGCTGGAGTGGGTGGAAAGGAGGCGTGTGCATGAGGGAGGCACTTTCGCCGGATCGGATTCGCGAACTGGGTCGGCGGTATGGGAAGCTGCGGGTGGCGGTGGTGGGGGATTTTGCGCTGGACCGGTACCTGGAGATTGACCCAGGGTTGCGGGAGCGTTCGTTGGAGACCGGTCTGCCGGTTTACAATGTGGTTCGTGTGCGGGCGCAGCCCGGGGCGGCGGGCACGGTGGTGAACAATCTGGTGGCTGCGGGTGTGGGGTCGGTGTTTCCGGTGGGGTTTTGCGGTGCAGATGGGGAAGGGTATGAGTTGCGGCGGGCCCTGGCGGCGCTGCCCGGCGTTCGGTTGGACGGGTTTTTGGAGACGGCGGACCGCAGGACGTTTACCTACACGAAGCCCCTGGTGGTGGAGGCGGGTCGGCCGCCGCGGGAGTTGAACCGGTTGGACATGAAGAATTGGACGCCGACGCCACGGCGGGTGCGGGAGGCGCTGGCGGGGCGGGTGCGGGAGTTGGCGCCGCAGATGGACGCGGTGATTGTGCTGCATCAGGTGGACCGGCCCGGGACGGGTGTGGTGGGGTCGGAGGTGTTGCGGGCGGTGGAGGCGGCGGTGTTGCAGGAGCCGGAGTTGTTGGTGTTGGCGGATAGTCGGACCGGCATGCGCGGCTTTCCGCGGGTGATGTGGAAGATGAACCTGCGCGAACTGGGGCTGACGCTGGGGAGGCAGCGGCGATTGTCGGGTGGCAGGGCTCTGGTGGAGGCGCAGCGGTTGGCCGGCCGGAATGGTCAGCCGGTGGTGGTGACACTGGGGGAAGAAGGTCTTTTGGGTGCGTGGCCCACGGGCGAGGCCTGGACCGTTCCTGCGCTTCCGGTGGACGGACCGATTGACGTGGTGGGGGCGGGTGACGCGGTGAGTGCGCATTTGGTGGCCGCGCTGGCGGCGGGGGCGCTGCCGTGGGAGGCGCTGCAGATGGCGAATGCTGCGGCCGCGGTGGTGATCCGGAAACTGGGCACGACCGGCACCGCCACCCTGGGGGAGGTGGAGCGGCGTTTGTGTCGTGGGAGGTCGCCGTCGCGGGATTGAACGGGGGCCGGGATCTGCCATGTTGGGGCGCGGATGAGGTTGGTTGTGGAACATCGTTACGGAGGGATTCTCATCCCTGTGTTTGCCATTCGAACTTCGGCGGACCTTGGCATTGGTGACACGGCCGGGGTTTGTGCGCTTCTGGACTGGTGCGCGGCGCACGGGGTACGGATCCTGCAGACCTTGCCGATCCAGGAACTGGGCCCGGATTACAGTCCCTACAATGCCGTCAGCGCGCGGGCACTGGAGTTTGGCCTGTTGGATGTACGGCCGGAATCGCTGCCGGACCTGGACCCGGGCGTGTATGCGGCGGTCCTGGCCGAGGAGGACGTGGACTCGTTGCGTGCGGGTTCCGTGGACTATGAGGGGGTTCGTGCGTTGAAGGCTCGTTTGCTGGAGGAAGCCTTTCGGAGTTTCGAAGCGCGGGAGGTTGGGGCGGAGACGGACCGGGCACTTGCGTTTCGGGCGTTTGTGGAGCGGGAGTCGGATTGGCTGGAGGATTACACGTTATTCCGCGTGTTGATGGAGGAGAATGGGGGTTCACCGGCGTGGGAGGATTGGCCGGCGGAGCACCGCAGTCCGGAGCGGGCCCGGCGGTGGTGGGAGAGTTTGGGTGGTCCGCGGCGGCAGGCGTTGGAGGAGCGGCGGCAGTTTCATGCTTACGTGCAATGGCTGGCGCATGAGCAATGGGGACGGGTACGGGAGACGGCGGAGGCTCGGGGCGTGGCGTTGATGGGGGACATGCCCTACGGGGTATCGCGGGCCAGTGTGGACGTGTGGGCCCGGCAACACTTGTTTGACCTGGAATGGTCGGGCGGGGCACCGCCGGAGTACACGTTTCGGGGGGACCCGTTTGTGGAGAAGTGGGGGCAGAACTGGGGCATTCCGAACTACCGCTGGGAGGAGCACCAGAGGGAAGGCTTTGCCTGGTGGCGCGATCGTGTTCGGCATTTGACGCGGTTTTTTCACGCCTACCGGATTGATCACGTGCTGGGTTTTTTTCGGATCTATTCGTTTCCGTGGAAGCCGGACCGGAACGATGAGTTTGTGGACCTTTCGCCGGAGGAGGTGGCGCGTCGGACCGGCGGGCGGCTACCGGGGTTTCTGCCCCATGCGGATGACACGCCGGAGCATCGGGCGGCAAATCAGGCGCACGGGGAACGGCTGCTGCGGATGCTGCAGGAGGCCTCGGGCGAGGCCGCGATAGTGGCGGAGGACCTGGGTTGGGTGCCGGAGTACGTGCCGGAGACACTGCAGCGGCTGGGCATTCCGGGGTTTCGGATTCCGATGTTTTGCCGGGAAGCGGATGGGCGGTACGCGGATCCGCGGGGCTATCCCCGGTTGTCGTTGGTGCAGCCGGCGACCCACGATCACCCGCCCCTGGCGGCGCGATGGATTGAGCTTTGGCGGGCGGCGGATGCGGGGGACGGCGGTGCTCTGAAGGAGCTGCATCATTTGATGGAATTTGCCGGCATGCCGGGAGTTCCGCCGCCCCGGGCGTATACGCCGGCGGTTCAGGAGGGTCTGTTGCGCGCGGTGTTTCGGGCCGGGTCGTATTTGGCGGTGGTGTTATTGGATGACGTGCTGGCATTGACGACCCGGTACAACCGTCCGGGAACACGATCGGAGGAGAACTGGACGGCGCGGTTACCCTGGACGGTGGAGGCGCTGGGGCGGGATCCGGTCGCGGTGGCGCATGGGGCGCGGCTGCGTCGATTGCTGATGGAGACGGGTCGGTGGGGCGACGTGCCGTCGGCCGATTCCGTGTAGGGGAACTGGATTGGGGGATGGCAAGCGCTCGGGATTCAGACTCTGTTCGGAAGGGACAGGCGGGGCCGGTGCAGGGGGTGGCTGTGGCCGGCGACGCGGTTGGCAGGGCTGAAGGGGTGAGCGCCGCCGGGGACAAACCCTCGGAAGGAGGAGCGGGTGTCGAGGCGTTCCCGGCCGGGCTGCGTTACGCGTACCTGTTTGCCTGGTTCAATGCCCTTTCCTATCAGGTGGTGCTGGGCAGCCCGATGATTTTGTATGCGAAGTCGTTGGGGGCGAGTGCGACGGTCTTGGGTGTGATTGCCGGAATGATGCCGTTGCTGGTGATTCTGCAGATTCCGGCGGCGGCGCACATCCCGCGGATTGGCTACCGGCGTTTTGTACTGAGCGGGTGGAGCATTCGGGTGATGTTCATCCTGGGGATGGCGTGGTTGCCGCTGCTGGGGGGTGTGCTGGACGCGCGCAATCAGCTGGCGCTGCTGTTGTTTTTGTTGTTCGGGTTCAACTTGTCGCGCGGGATTTCGAGTTGTGCGTGGTTGCCATGGATCACGGCGCTGGTTCCGGCGGGTTTGCGAGGGCGATACCTGGCCCGGGACGCGGCGATTCAGAATCTGGCCGGGATGTTGACGTTTTGGATTGCGGCGTTGCTTCTGGGGGGAGCGGGGCAGGCGTGGCGGTTTGGGTTGTTGTTTGCCTTTAGTGCGGTGATGGGTGGGTTGAGCCTGGTGTTTTTGAAGCGGATCCCCGACGTGCCCGTGGGGGTGGAGCCTCGCGGCGGAGCGGGGCCGGTTCCCTGGATGGCGATGTTGCGGCATCCGCCCTTTGGGCGGCTGCTGCAGGTGGTGGTGGCATGGTCGGTGGCCTACGGCGGGATGACGGCGTTTACGGTGGCGTTTCTCAAGTCGAGCCTTGGATTTACCGAGGGGGACGTGTTGTGGGTGACGTCGCTATCGTTTGTGGGGGGGCTGAGCAGTTTGTGGTTTTTGGGGTCGCGGCTGGACCATTTGGGGAGTCGTCCCGTGATTCAATTTTGCGGGCTGGGTTGGCTCGGTGTGGTGGCCGGGTGGCTGTTGTTGGCCGGCGGTGTGAAGAATCCGTCGATGGGTGTGGTATTGGGGCTGCAGTTTCTGATGGGCCTGTTGGCGGCGCTGGTGCAGATGGCGCACACGCGGCTGGCGATGGCGGTGATTCCGGTGATGGGCCGGAACCATTTCTTTGCGCTGTATTCGGTGGCCAACAACGTGACATTGGGCCTGGCACCGATTGGTTGGGGGTTGTGGATTGATGCGGTCGGTGGGCGGACCTGGCGGTGGCTGGGTGTGGAATGGAACCGGTTCAGTCTGTTTTATGCGGCGGTGGGTGTGGCTTTTGTGGTGTTGGTGTTGTTGACGCGCCGGTTGATTGAGCCGCGAGCGGTGAGCATGGAGGCCCTGCTGCGGGAGATTCTGATCGAGTCGCCCCAGCGGTTTTGGTTTCGGTTTTGGCCCCGGTCCTGAGGAGTGTCGCGCCGCCGGGACAAAAGCTGGTGCCGGTGGTGGGACTCGAACCCACACGACCTTTTACAGTCCCAGGATTTTAAGTCCTGTGCGTCTGCCATTCCGCCACACCGGCATGCGGACGGGCTGGAAGAACAATAGTCCGGGCGTTGAGGGACGGAAAGTGGGATTCCCTGCGGTTTCCGGGGCTCTGCGATGGGCGGGCGGGAGGAACCGGGAGGGAGGTCATTGGCGGGATTGGGCCGGTGCCTGTGTTTTTACGGCGGTTCACATCCAGCCGGGCCAATGCCGGGGCGGATGAAAATGAAACAGGGCGCCGCCGCCCTCAACAAGGTCCACCTGGAAAGGTTGCGCCGGGGCGGGTCCGGATTCGATCTGGATGCGGGATCGGTCGGGCGTATCGCGGTAGACGGTGCACTGCATGTTGGGAGAGCTCCAGCGGCGGGGGTCGAGAGACAGGGTTATGGGATGGTGTGAGCAGTTCAGCATGGCGACGAACCATTCCGAGCCGCGGCGTCGGGCCATGGATACCAGCTGGCCGATCCGCGACTCGGGCAGTACGCGGGTTTCATCCCAGGTGGTGGGCACCTGGCGGAAGAAGGGCAGGGCGGGGCTGTTCAGGTAGGCCTCGGGATGGTCTGGCCAGCAGAGGAGTGGGGAGCTGAAGACCACGGTGGCGGCAATTTGGAATCCGAGGGTGGTTTCCTTGCGGAGGTGGGGTTGCACGTACCCGGGAAGGAAGTCGGCGGGGCCCACGACGAGGCGTGTGAAAGGGAGGGCGCCGTAGTGGGTGAGGGGCAGGCTGGACCAGAGCTGGTATTCCTGTTCGCGGACGGCTTCGCGGGTGAGCTCGTTGGGCCAGGTGCGGTTCAATCCGGTGGGTTTGGGGATGCCGTGGAAATTGATCAGGAGCCGGTGTTGAGCGGCGCGCCGTCGGAGGTCCTCCACGGCGGTGACGGTGTCCAGGCTTTCGGAATCGAAGAAATCGATTTTGACACCTTTGACCCCGGCTTCGGCGCAGCGGCGGAAGAAGGTTTCGCGGTTTTCGGGCCGGGTGAGTCCGGGACCGTCGTCGCGGCCTTCGGGGTACGCGTGCCAGAGGAGGATACCGACGTTACGTTCGGCGGCGTATCGGCAGAGCTCGGCCACGCGGGTCCAGAGGTCAGTGCCGGGTTCGATCCAGCCCCAACGGTCGGTTTGCCAGCCTGCGTCTACGAGGAGGTACTCGCATCCGAGGGCGGCTGCGGTATCGACGAACCATTTTTGTCGGTCCCAGCGCGCGCCGCCGTTGCCGAAGACCATCCAGGTGCAGGGGGCGCGACCCGGTCGGAGCCATGGGGTGCGGGCGCCCTGGGGGAAGAGTTCGGGGTCGGGCGGGTCGCACAGGGCGGGGAGGACGTCGGAGTTGACGAGTTGATCGAGGTTGGTGGCGATGATGACGACGCGCCAGGGCGAGACGATGGCTCCCTGCCACCGCCAGCCTTCAGGGTCGTGAGGGAACACGGCGCGGAGCCGGCCGGGCCCTGCGCTTTCCAGGGCCATGCCACTGTAGTCGAGGAGGCGCGCTTCGGAGATGAGGAGTGTGGTGTTTTGCGTCAACTCGGCGGTGACGGGCAGACCCATGCGGAGCCCGGGTTGGGATGGCAACCCGGAGGCGGATAGGCTGTGGAAGATGCCCTCGTGGTTGGCCAGGTTGGTTTGCAACCAGAGCCGGGCGTCGGGTGGCAGTTGGAACGTGGTGAATTCGCCCTGAACATGGCGCGTGCCGGCTCCTGCGGGCACGAGGTATCGAAAGGCGATGGCGTCGCGGAAGACACGGACCTCGAGGGTCCAGGTCAATGCGGGGCCGGACCGAATGGGGATTTCGTACCCGTAACAGTCATTGGTGACCCGGTTTCTGGCGCCCAACCAATCGAATTCCTCGTAGTGACGGCTTTGGTGGACCGGCCCTGTGACGATCCCGCAGGCCAGATTTGTGCCGTCGATTTGAAGTCCCAGGGTTGCGGGGAGCAAGACCTGCCGTTGATGAGCCTCGACCGACCAGGTCAACCATCCCTGTGAATTCGTGCTGAGGTGGAACCTGACGGTTTGAGAAGGATCGGTCAGCGTCCAAACCCCTTCGGACCCCGCAGCGGGGTCGGACAATGGAAGAAGAATGGCAACGAGGAGGGTGGGGACGGGTGAGAGCCGGCTCGTGGGACGGGCGGTGTGGGGCGTTGCGTTCATGGAAGAAAGGATGGAACCCGGGGGGCCGGGTGCAACGTCATTGTGCGGGTGGAGCCGGTGAATGGAATGGACTCCGGGGCGGTGTCGGCAGTGGGTGGGGTGGGGCGTGGTGGGCTTGTGACAGCAGACTTTTTGCTGCAGGGGGCGGGATCCGGGCGCTGTCGGGCACTTGCCGCGCTGCTTATGAGGCGGCTTCCGGCACCCGGGGTGGAGACGCTGTTTGGGGGCCGACAAGCACGACGCATTCGCCGCGCAGGGGTGCGTTACGGGTGCGGGCAAGGATCTCGGCGGCTGTGCCGTGCAGGAACTGCTCGAATTTTTTGGTGAGTTCGCGGGCCACGACCACCGAACGGTCGGGATAGAGCTCTGCCAATTCCTCGAGCAACCGTTGGATTCGGTGCGGGGATTCGTAGAGGACCCATGTGCCGGGGATGGACCGGAGGCGTTCGAGCTCGCGTCGTCGTGCGCCGGGTTTGTGGGGGAGGAAGCCGAGGAAATGAAACTCGGCGGTGGGCAGGCCGCTGGCGGTGAGGGCGGCGATGAGGGCGCAGGGGCCGGGCACCGGTTCGACTCGCAATCCGGCATCCAGGACGGCTCGGACGACACGTTCGCCGGGGTCGCTGATCCCAGGTGAACCGGCGTCGGTTACGAGGGCGACGGTTGCCCCCTGGCGGAGGCGTTGGACCAGTTGTTGGGCGCGAGCGGCCTCGTTGTGGGCGTGGCAGCTCAGGAGTGGTTTCTGGATCTGGTGATGGCGCAGGAGTTGGAGGGTTCGCCGGGTGTCTTCAGCGGCGATGAGGTCGCACTGGCGGAGGACGCGCAGGGCGCGGAGGGTGATGTCCTCGAGGTTGCCGATGGGGGTGGCGACGAGGTAGAGGGTGCCCGGGGTGAGAGTTGGCTCTGGGGTGTCGGGCATGGGGTCAGGTTGGGTTGCAATCCCGGTGGGGGCTTGCGGTGGTTTTGGGCCGGGGTGGCGGTGGTGCCGGGGTTGTGGCCGGGGATGGAAGTGCCTGGGTGGGGCGGCTCACGGTTGGGTGGGCTGGGTTGTAGTGGTGGCGGCGGGTGTTGGGCCTGCCGCCGGCTCGGTGCGTGGGGCGCGGGTGCGACGTTCCTGTTTGTCGCGATAGATGCGTTCCTCTTCGTTGAACTCGCGTTCGGCGCGGTGCACGCCGGGGAGGCGCTGGCGTTCCTCGGCGGAGAGTCGGGCGGCTTCTTCGGGGTCCATGAGTACGATAGGTCGCATCAGGACCATCAGTTCGCTGCGGTCGCGGGATCGGTCGTTGCTGCGGAAGAGGTATCCGAGCAGCGGGATATCCTTGAGGATGGGGACGCCGGCGTGGGATTCGGTGCCGGAGGAACGGATGTAACCGCCCAGGAGGATGCTTTCGCCGTTCCGGACGGCGACCTCGGCCGAGAGGGTACGGCTCCGGGTTTTGGGGACCTTGCCGCCGCCGGCGATTTCGACTTCGTCGCCCAGTTCGTCGATGGCCTGGTCGATTTGCATGAGGACGAGGCCGTCGGCGTTGATGAACGGAGTGACCGAGAGCTGGATGCCGACGCGGAGTTGCTGGTAGCTGGCGGCCGGGCCGGTGCCGAAGCCGCCGTAGTAGGTGCTGGTGATGTACGGGACGGTTTCGCCCACGAAGAAGGAGGCCGGTTTGGCGTGGGAGGTGAGGATGCGCGGTTTTTGGATCACGCGGGCGGTGCCGTCGCTGGCGGCGGCCTGGAGGGTCAGGTAAAAGCTGTCGTCGATGCGGGTGAAGTAGCGCAGGCCGGTGCCGAGGAGATCGGCGGTGAGGTTGGTGCCCGTGCCGGAGAAGTTGAAGATCTGGTTGGCGTTGATGCCGCCGGCGCCGAGGATGTTATTACCGCCGAGCTGGCGGGTGGTTTGGACACCGGAGAGGCCGAGGTTCCATTTGTTGTTGAGGGAGACGTCGAGGATGGTGGTTTCGATGAGGACCTGTGGGAGGATGACGTCGAGTTTGGCGATGATGTCCTTGATGGTGGCCATGTCCTCCCTGGTGGCGTAGACCAGCAGGGCGTTGGCGCGTTCATCGGCGATGATTTTGGTCTGGCCGAGGATCTGGATTTCGCCGCTGGCCAGGGCGGAGGCCCGACGGACGATTTGCTGCAGGCGCTCGCTGAAACTGGCCTGGGGATTGGCGGGCTGACCCGGCTGGGCGCCCACGGTGCCGAGCGGCTGGCCGGGGAGGCCGGTGGTTCCCGGCCGTGGGAGGCCGGTGGCTCCGGTGGTTCGGGTGCCTGAGGTGCGGGTGCCGACGCTGGTGGTGCCGCCGCCGGAGCTGAGGCTGTTGAGGGCTGCAGCGATGTCGGAGGCCATGGCGTACTTGATCGGGATGACTTCGGAGACGTACTCCGAGGGGACGGCCACGTCGATTTCCTGGATGAGTTCGAGCATGCGTTTGACGTTTTCGGCGTTGTCGCGCAGGACCAGGATCTGGTTGCTGTCGATGGGCAGGATGCCGTTGGGGACCTTGGCAAAGGGGGTGAGGACCTGGACCAGTTCGCTGGGTTTGGCGTACTTCAGTTGGACGATGTGGGTGACGTAGGACCCGAGCTCGGGCAGTTGCTCGGGTTGCAATCGCTGGATGGGTGCCCCTTCCTGGTTGGCCTGGGCGATGGGCACGGCTTTGACGAATTTTTCGCCGACGGGGATCATGGCGATTCCGTTCATGGCCAGGACGCTGTCCAGGGCTTGGATGAACTCGCTGCGGGTCAGGTCGGACTCGGTCCGGAGTTTGATGGGTGGTGCGGCCAGGTTGGCGGGTCGAAGGATGGTGCGGCCGGTGAGTTTGGAGTAATACTCAAAGACCTGTTCGAGATCGGCGCCGCCGGCTCCGACCCAGTCGATGGTACCGGCGGGTATGGTGGGGTCTTGAGGGTTGGTGGCTGGATTGGCGGTGACGGTGGTGGCGGCCGGGGGCGGCAGGTTTGGGCCCGGTTGGGGTGGGGTCCCGGGCGCTGACGGGGTTGGCGCAGGGGTTGGCGTGGGCAGGGTCGGAACGCCTGCGGGCTGAACGGGCGCGGAACCGGCGCGGACCGTTGCGGGTCGGTTGGTGCCGATGGGTGAAGGCGAGGGCAGCACCGGTGGTGTTGCTGGTGGCGGCGTTGGTTGAGCCAGGGCAGTTGATGCTGCCAGGGCAACCAGCCACGTTTGAAGGAATCGGTTCACAGCCATAGCTCGGTTCATCGGTTGGGAGGTTGGTTCGCAGGTGCGACGACGCCTGTTCCCGGGTTTCGTGGAGATGCCGGGGGACTCGCGGTCCGCGCGGCTCGGGCTGGTACGGCGGGTGGCGCTCCGGTTTGGACGGTTGCGACGGGCTGGTTGGTGGCGTGGGTTGGGGCGGGACCGGATTTTTTCTGGTAACTGGCGACGAGGGTGATATTGCCGACGAGCCGGTTGCGCGGCGGATCGGGCCGGAGGGACAGCCCGCGGATGCGCGTCATGGAGCCGGCGGAGCCGATCCGGTAGAGGAAATCCAGCAGGGCGCGTTCTTCGGCAAGGACACTGATGGTTTGCGAACGTTCGATGAAGAAGGGGTTGTTGGTGCGGGTGGTCATGCGGGAGCTGCCGGTGATGGTGACGCCGCTGAGGGAGGCCTGGCGTTGGATGGCGCTGAGGAACTCGGTGCCCTGATCTTCCTCGGGGATTGGTTCCTGGGCGGATTCGAGCACGCGGATGCGCGCCTCCCATTTGGGGGTTTCGGCGATGGCGGCCTCGTAACGCCGGAGTTTGAGGCGGGCGTCGTGGAGTTCCTGGCGCACGTCCTGCCAGTCGCTGAAGTGGGGCCAGACCAGGAACATGTTGAGGACCAGGAAGACGAGCAGGCCGACGCCGATGACCAGGCGGCGTTCGCCGGGGCGGAGGTTCAGTTGGCCAAGGGACTTGCGCATGGTCATTCCTCGGGTCGGCTGAGTTCCAGGCTGAAGTTCCAGGAGACCACGTTGGCGTTGGGGGTACGGCGCTGCGTAAAGGGCTCGCCCTTTTGCGGGTCGAACATGGGCTGGCCGCGGACCTGTGCCTTGCGGAGGGCGCTGCTGAATTCGATGACGGCCATGACACGGTCCTCCGGGCAGGTACCGTTGAGCGTGAGGCGGCGGCCGTCGGCAAAGTCAAAGGACTGCAGGGTGGCGCCTTCGGGGAGGAGTTCGGCCACCAGTTTGTAGCAGTCCAGTGCGGCGAACCGGAGATCCTGACGGTCCTGGAGGACCTGGGCGCGGGCCTTGAGCTGCGAGGCCCGGTTGTATTCGGGTGTGATCTCTTCGATGCGGGCCTCGACCCGACGCAGTTGGAATTGGAGCACGCCGAGTGCGGCGAAGTAACCGATCACGCCCAGGAGGTAGAGTCCGACCACTGCGCCCAGACCGGTCATCCAGAGTCGGTCTACGAAGGATTGGCGGTAGCGTGTGGCGTGATCGGCGGGCAAAAGAGAGGGCAGGCCGTTGGCCTGGAGGGCTCGTTCAGCGGTGCGGCGGGCCAGTTCGTCCGGTGCGGGCGGGGGCTGGACGTGCACGGTCGTTTGGAGGCCTTCGCTGAGTGCGGGTTCCCACTCGGCGGCCGTGACCGGATCGGCGACCAAGTGCCATTCGGGCGGCCGGGTCAACCAACCATCGAGTTCACCGGCCCATGCAGCCTGGTGGAGCTGACTGCGGATGAGGGCGGGGCGGTTCTCCGGGGGTGGGAGTTGGAGGAAGCTGAGGTTTTGGAGGATTCCGCTGTACCACCATGCCACCAAGGCCAGGTCGGGTCGTCCGAGGACACCGGCATGGATCCATGCGCCGTCGCCGGTGACGGGCACGGCGGCCAATTGGTCGAGGGCACCGAGTTCGAGTCGGTCCGGCTGATAACCGGCTGATTCGAGCTGGCCCAGGAAGGATTCCACGGTTTCACGGGCGACGATGACCACCACCAAGGTTTGCTGCCCCTGGGGTGCACCCGGCATGGGATGGTAACTCCAGATGGCCTGCGCCACCGGCAGAGGGGAGAGTCGTTCGAGCTGGAGCTCGATCATGGCCCGGGTTTCGTCCGGTGTGGCGGCCGGCAGATGTACCACGCGGAGGAAGACCCGGTCGGGATGCAACCAGGCGATGTGCAGACGGGGGCGGCCGAGGGTGCGCCAGTCTTTGGTTCCCCAGTGGCGGGGCAGGGGTTGGTCGGTGTTGAACTGCTCGGCCCGATCCAGTTGGAGGGTGCTGCCCTTGACCTCGAACCGCCAGACGCGGCGTCCGGTCTGGCGGGCGGCCAGGACATGACATGCGTGGTGACGGGGCTGGGTCAGGCGTGCGCCCATGCGGCGTGTTTCGGGTTCTCGGCCAGGGTATCCAGGTGTTGTTCGATCTGGGTGACCCGGAGGACCTCTTCGATGGTGGTGATGCCTTCCTTGACCTTGTTCCAACCGTCAGCCCGGAGGGTGCGCATGCCCAGCTCGATGGCTTTTTGGGCGATGGTGGATGCCGGGGCACGGCTCATGACGAGGGAGCGGATGGGTTCACTAACCACGAGCAATTCGTAGATTCCGGTCCGGCCCTGGTATCCGAGTTGGCGGCATTCCTCGCAACCGGTGCCGTGGTAAAACTTGGCGGTTTCGATGTCTGCAGCCGGGAAACCGATTCGTTTGAGGTATTCCTTGTCCACCTTTTGTTCGGTCTTGCACAGGGGGCAGATGGTTCGGACGAGTCGTTGGGCCATGACAGCTTCGACCGAGGAGGCGACGAGGAACGGCTCGATGCCCATGTCGATGAGCCGGGTGAACGCGCTGGGCGCGTCGTTGGTGTGCAGGGTGGAAAAGACCAGGTGGCCGGTGAGGGCGGCGCGAATGGCGATCTCGGCGGTCTCCAGGTCACGGATTTCGCCGACCATGATGACGTTGGGGTCCTGGCGGAGGATGTGGCGGAGTCCGACGGCGAAGGTCAGGCCGATTTCGGGTCGCACAGCGATCTGGTTGATGCCCTTGAGTTCGTACTCGACCGGTTCCTCGATGGTGATGATGCGTTTGTGGACCGAGTTGATGGTGCTGAGGAAGGCATAGAGGGAGGTGGATTTACCCGAGCCGGTGGGCCCGGTGACCAGAAAGATTCCGTGGGGTTTGACGATGAGCTCGCGGATGAGCGCTTCGTCGCGGGGTGAGAATCCGAGTTTGTCCAGGCTCAGGAAGATCTTGCCGCGGGTGAGGAGTCGGAGGCTGACGCTTTCGCCGTAGACGGTGGGTACGGTGGAGACGCGGATGTCGATTTCTTCGCCCTGGATGCGGACGTTGATGCGGCCGTCCTGGGGGAGGCGTTTTTCGGCGATGTTCATGCCGCTCATGACCTTGATGCGGGAGATGATGGCGGACTGGAACCGCTTGAGCTGGGGCGGCATGGGGATTTGGTGGAGGATGCCGTCGATGCGGTTGCGGATGCGCAGTTCGTCCTCGGCGGGTTCGAAATGGATGTCGGTGGCCCGGTTTTTGTAGGCCTCCCAGATGACCTGGTTGACGAACTTGATGACGCTGGCTTCCTGGTCGCCCTCGGTGATTTCCTTGTCCTCGCTGACGAGGAGTTCGATGGGCTCGTCTTCGGCCATTTCGTCGAGGGTTTCGGCGCCCACGCCGTAGTATTTCTTGAGGGTTTTTTCGATGTCGTTACGGGTGGCGAGGGCGAACTGAACGGGCTGGCGCGCGTCGAACTGAACGGCGTTGAGCATGGAGGTGTCGAACGGGTTGCTGACCGCGACCTGGAGGAGGCCGTCACTGAGCTGGACGGGCATGACCGTGTATTGGAAGGCCACCTTGGTGGAGAGGCCCTTGCGGGCTTCGGGCGGGATGTTGGCGCGACTGAGTTCGAGGAAGGGCCATTCGAGGGTTTGAGCCAGACGGCGCAACAGGGCCTCCTCGCTGAGTCCCCGTTCCCGGGCGACGAAGGCCGGGAATGACTCGCCGGAGCCGTTTTCGACGGCAATGCGCCAGCTGCGGATGAGGTCATCCACCGTTTCCGGTGGAACCTCCAGCGCCGTGCCGAGCACGTTTTTCAGACCCAGATAGCCCATGGCTGGCTTACCTGCTCGCTAAGGGCAAACACCCGAGGCGACCGAAAGTTGCGCCCGGGATTCGCCGGGAGGGTTTCGTGGCGGACATGGGGCGGGGCGGCGCGGTTTTGGTGGGTGCCATGGGTGCAGGACGGTCGGAACCTCCCAACTGGGGCGGGGCGAAGGGTTCGATGGTGTGATCGGGGGCGGGGTTGACGAGTGGATGTCACGGGCTGAGGTAATCGGCCGGCTTGCGGCCACGGATGAACTGGTTGAAGCCAAACATGGAGGGCCGATAGTCGCCCACGGGGGTGACGTCGGCGCGGGGCGGTACCGGGCGGCCGGTCAGCCAATAGCAGGCGTTGACGAGGAGGCGACGAAGGTCTTCGTCCTGCAAATCCACTGCGGCGCCGATGGTGGAGGTGAGTGCCCGGGTGGTGGCGCCGTTGGGCCAGGTGTGGTCGCGGATCCAGACCAGGGGCATGAGCGGCTTGTCATAGTTGGGCGGGGCGTCGGGCTGCATGCCGTGCAGGACCAGGCCGTGCATGAGAACGATGTCGGTGGGACGAAGATTGCGGATGGCGTAGACATCGGTTGGACCCCAGACGGTGCGAACGCCTCGCAGGACCGGGTGGTCTGCGAATCGACCGTCCACCAGCCCGCGTGTGCTTTCCCTGCCGTGTTCCCCGTGATGGGCGATCCAGGTTTCACCCAGGACCTGTTGACCGAATCCGCCGGGCCAGGTGCGGCTGCGCCAGTCGAAGTGGGCGTAGGGGCTGTTGGGGTTGCGGGTGTACTGGAAGGCGTGTGTGGCGGTCCGGAGGGCGATGAGGGGTTTGCCGGCCTGCAGGTAGTCGACGAAATGGCGCATCTCGGGGTCGGGCAGTTCACGAAACCGGAACTGGAGAATGACAAGGTCTGCCTGACCGAGGAGGTGCATGCCGGGCACGTTGGTTTGGTTGTTGGGGTCGATGGTGCCGTCGTCGGGGTTCTGGGAGAAGAGGACGGTGCAACGGAATCCGTGCCGATGGGCCAGCAGTCGGGCGAGCATGGGCAGGCCCTCTTCGGACCTGTACTCCTCGTCTCCTGCGAGGAGGAGAATGTAGGGGTGTGGCGAGGCGGACCCGTCAGCCGGTTCAAAGGTCAGCCATGGTTGCGCGGCCGGGGCGTGCAGGGTTGCCAGGATCAACAGCGTCGGAAGGAGTCGGTTCATGAGCCTTTTGCGTGCCGCCGGCGCAACCGGTTTTTGCGGAGCAGGGCGTATTCGAGGCTGTCCGCCAGGGCCTGGAGACTGGCCTCGACGATGTTTTCGCTGACGCCCACGGTGCCCCATTCCTCGTGACCGTCGGTGGATTCAATCAACACGCGCGTTTTCGCAGCAGTGCCCGCGGCGCTGTCGAGGATGCGAACCTTGTAGTCGGTGAGGCGCACCTTTCGCAGTTCGGGGAAGGAGCGCACCAGGGCGGCGCGCAGGGCACCGTCGAGGGCATTGACCGGGCCGTCACCCTCGGCGACGGTATGATGGACCTGGTCTCCGACCCGCACCTTGACGGTTGCCTCGCAGATGGATTCCTGGGCGTCCCGTCGCATGGAGACGTGGTAGGTTTCGACGGTGAAGAGCAGTTCGGGATTGTGCTCCAGCACGCCACGGATGAGCAGGGCCAGCGAGGCGGGCGCGGCCTCGTACTCGTAGCCCTGGTGCTCACGTTCCTTCACCAAGCGGAGGATCTCCTTGACCTCCGGCATGTCGGGGTGGAGGCGGAAACCGAGTTCACGGGCTTTCATGAGGATGTTGCTGCGCCCGGCCAGGTCGCTCACCAGCACGGTGCGGGAATTGCCCACCAGGGCGGGGTCGATGTGTTCGTAGCTGGCGGTGATCTTTTGGACGGCGTTGACATGGGTCCCGCCCTTGTGGGCGAAGGCGGCCGAGCCAACCCAGGGCTGGCGCGGGTTGGGCCGCAGGTTGGCGATTTCGTCAACGAACTGGGAGAGTTCCTTGAGTTTCCTCAGGGACCGGCGCGGCACGGTTTTCAGGCCCATTTTGAAGGTGAGGCAGGGGATGACACTGGTGAGGTTGCAGTTGCCGGTGCGCTCGCCATAGCCGTTGATGGTGCCCTGCACGTGGACGGCGCCGGCTTCGACCGCTGCGAGGGCGTTGGCCACCCCGAGGCCGATGTCGTCATGGGTATGGATGCCAACCGGGCAGGGGAGGGTGCGGACGGCGAGCGCGGTGACCTCGGCCACCTCCCGCATGAGCGAGCCTCCGTTGGTATCGCAGATTACCACAAGGTCTGCGCCCGCCTCGGCGGCGGCCTTCAAGGTGGCCATGGCGTAGTCGGGGTCCAGCTTGTACCCGTCGATGCAATGTTCCGCGTCGTAGATCACCGTCCGGCCGTGATCTTTCAAGTACCGCACAGTCTCGCGGATCATGGCCAGGTTTTCCTCCGGCTTGCAGCGGAGGACTTCCCGGACGTGCAGGAGGGAGGTTTTGCCATAAATGGTCACCACGGGCGTCTCGGCCTCCAGCAGCAGGCGCACCTGTTCGTCCCGGTCCACGGGGATGCCCTTGCGGCGGGTGGAGCCGAAGGCTGCCAGACGCGCGTTGCGCCACCGGCGACGCCGTGCCTGGGCGAAGAACTCGATGTCTTTCGGGTTGCTGCCGGGCCAACCGCCCTCGATGTAATGGACACCGAAGGCGTCCAGGCGCTCGGCGATGCGCAGCTTGTCGTGCACGGAAAAGTTAATGCCTTCGCCCTGGCTGCCGTCACGCAGTGTGGTGTCGTATATCTCGACTGACCGTTTCATCATGGCCGTGCGTTAAACACCTAATGATTACGGCAAAGCGGTTCGCAGGAAAAGCCGATTGTAGGGTGGGACCTTTTGCGGGCAACTTCCTGGTTGCTGGGATTCGGCCTTGTGAACCGCCGCCCAGCGGAGGTTACCGGGCCGGGGTCCGACACCGAGAACCGGCCCTGTGGAATTGGTTCAGGTTCGGATGTGGAGGTTTGCTGCAGCGGCTGCTTCGCAAACGGCCGCCGTCCATGGGATGAAAGGGCGGACTGGCGCACAGGTGCAAAACTGAAGGGCGCACCGATGGCCAGGGTGTGGGTAAGCAAGGCCGGGCGCAGAATGTACGCGATGTGTACGGTGAGGGGAGCCAATTCAGCCGGATCGGGAGGATGCGACAAGATGTGGAGGAGTCGCGTAGCCGGGGCTCCGCCGTAGCGGCAGGGGGGCCCGGAGACGCGGGCCGGGTGCCAGATGGGGTATGGATCGGCAGCGCGCTGTGACTGTGGTCGACGTGGCTCGGTGGGCGTGGCTGGGGCGAGAGGTTTCGCTATGGGCGGCACGGGGCTGTTCCGAGCCCGTTTTCGGTGAAGCTTTGCGCATTTTCAGGCGGCTTGCCGGGAGTGTCCTCGACCGGGGCTTGAGCCGGGGCCCCGATCAGGGGCTGTGGATGGGGCTGGGGGACTGGCCGGGATGCGGCTCCCGGCGGACGGGCATGAGCCGGGACCGGGTTGAACGCTGGGGGTGATGTGCAGAAGGGGCGTGGTATGGGCCGGGCAGAAGACCGCGTGCCAGCCCCGAGGGTCCGGTTCGTTGGCCGGGCGGGCGTTCATCGGGCCGTGGTTGAGGAAAAGGGCGGACCATGGAGGGGTTGCGGATATTGGGCCCGCTCGGATCAGGCGGTTGCCTGGGAAGGAAAAGGGGCCGAATCATTGTTCGACCCCCTACCCGAGACGCAAAGCACCAAATTGTCTCGCCTGATGCGGCGCGGCAGTTCCGAAGTTCCAATTGCACACGGTGTTCGAACTGCCTTCTTCTCGCTTCAGCCAGGGGCATTTTGGCACAGGTGAATCTGTCCCGGTATCCCCATTTCTGGGGACAACAGACGGGATGGGAGGGGCAGGGCCGTGGAGCTCTTGCGGGCGGGGTGAGGTTTGACTAGCGTCGGAGGCATGACATACGACCCTTCCAGTCAATCCGGGCCTGGTGCGTCGGGTTCGTGGGGTGCGGGTGGGCCACCCCCGCCCTCCTCGGTACCTCCAGTGATCCGACCCACCGGTGGTGCGGCGGCGGGGCGTCGGCGCCCTCGCGGTTGGGTGTGGCTGCTTGTGCTGGGTTTTGTGGGTTTGGGTTTGTGGGTCACATGGACGGTGGTGTCGGGGCTTGTGCGTTTGGAAGGTGTGACGGTGGCGGCGGGCCGGGGAGGGGGGCCGCGGCTGGAAGAGGTGGTGTTGGAGGACCACGGTGTCCGCGAGAAGGTAGCGGTGGTGGACTTGCAAGGGATCATCACCAGCGAGCTGGTCGATCCGCTGGGGTTTGACTTGGTGGATGTGATCCGGGCGCAGCTGAAGCGGGCGGGGCAGGACTCGCGGGTGCGAGCGGTGATTCTGAGGATCAATTCGCCGGGGGGCGAGGTGCTTGCGTCGGATGAGTTGTATCGGGCGGTGCGCCGATTTCAGCAGGAGTACGAAAAGCCGGTGGTGGCGCTGATGGAGAATGTGGCGGCGTCCGGGGGCTATTACGTGGCGGTGGCGAGCCGCTGGATTGTGGCCAACGAAATGACGCTCACCGGCAGCATCGGCGTCATCCTTTCGACGTGGAATTATCGCGGCTTGATGGACAAGGTGGGGATTCGGCCGTACACGTACAAGAGCGGCCGGTTCAAGGACATGTTGAGCGGATCGCGGGATCCCTCGGAGATTCCGCCGGAAGAACGCGAGATGCTCCAGGCGCTGATAGACGAGGTGTTTGCGCGGTTCAAGCAAGTGGTGGCCGAGGGGCGCAAGGCTGCGGCGGAGGCGAACCAGTCGGAGGGCCGGCAGTTGGTGGAAAACTGGGAGGAATTTGCCGATGGGCGCGTGTTTTCCGGTGCGGAGGCGTACCGGCTGGGGTTTGTGGATGAGTTGGGGAACTTTGAGACGGCCAAAGAGCGGGCCATGGCCCTGGCCGGAGTCGAGGAGGCCAACGTGGTGCGGTACCAGAGGCGGCTCACCTTTGCCGATCTGTTCCCGTTCTTTGGCGGTGAAGGCCGGGCGCACACGGTGAAGGTGGATTTCGGGCTGGAACTGCCGCATCTGCGGGCCGGGCACCTGTATTTCCTACCCCCCGCGCTGGTACCCTGAGGAGCAGGTGTTGTGACCGGGGTAATCGTCATCCGACATCCGTTGATCCGGCACAATTTGACGCGGTTGCGCGACCGCCGGACGCCGCCGCAGGAGTTCCGGCGGTTGCTGGCCGAGGTGGCCGGGCTGATGGTGTACGAGGCCACGCGGTCGTTGCGGGTTCGGCGCTGCGAGGTGGAAACGCCATTGGAACGGACGGTGGGATGCGAGCTGGAGAGGGAGGTGCTGCTGGTGCCGGTTTTGCGGGCGGGCCTGGGAATGCTGGACGGGATCCTGCGATTGATTCCACACGCGCGGGTGGGGTTTCTTGGGTTGCGCCGCGAGGAATCCACGCTGGAGGCGGCGTTTTACCATGAAAGCCTGCCGGCGGGATTGGAGCGGTTTGAGGTGTTGGTGATGGACCCGATGCTGGCGACGGGTGGCAGTGCCTTGAAAGCACTGGATCGTTTGACGCAGGCCGGCGCGCGCCGGTTGCGGATGATTCACCTGGTGGCCGCGCCGGAGGGGATACGAGCCGTCCGATCGCGGTATCCGCGGGTGCCCGTCTTTACGGCAGCGATTGATCGCGGGCTCAATGAGCGTGGGTTCATTTTGCCCGGCCTTGGGGATGCGGGCGACCGCTTGTTTGGAACCTGAAACCGGTCTGCAGGATGGGGTGGTTTTGGCGGCATCGGCGGGTGGAGACAGGCGCGACCGGGGTCGGGCAACCGGAGGGTGCTTGTAAAGCAGGACCGGCCATGGCCGGGGTTGCCGCGTCCGGGGCACCGCCCCGCCTGGACGTATTGGGGTTGATTGCCGGGAACCGGTCGCTCCCGATTCTTTTGGCGCAGCAGGTGAAGTCGGCCGGGGTGGGTCGGCTGGTGGCGGTGGGGTTTGAGGGGGAGACCGACCCGTCCCTGGCCCGGTGGGTGGACGACCTGGCCTGGGTGCGAGTGGGTCAGTTGGAGCGGCTGATCCGGGTTCTGCGGGAACGCGGGGTACGGTACTGCGTGATGGCGGGGCAGATCGCCCCCAAACGGCTCTATGAGGTTCGACCGGATCTGCGTGCCCTGGGCCTCTTGATGCGGTTGAAGGAGAGAAATGCGCACACAATTTTCGGTGCGGTCATTGAGGAGTTGCGCCGGGAGGGGATCGAGGTTTTGGAGGCCACGCCATGGCTGCGACCGCTGATGAAGGGGCCCGGGTACCGGTTGGGGCCGGACCCGACGCCGGAGCAGATGGAGGATGTGCGGTTTGGTTATCGCGTGGCCCGCGAGGTTGCCCGGCTGGAGATTGGGCAGTTGGTGGTGGTCAAGCAGGGCACCGTGCTGGCGGTGGAGGCGTTCGAGGGGACGGATCGGTGTTTGTTGCGAGGGGGTGAACTGGCGGGGCCCGGCGGGGGTGCGGTGGCGGTCAAGGTGGCCAAGGAAGGCCACGACATGCGATTTGACATACCCTGCGTGGGGCCGGGAACCTTGGAAAGCTGCGCGCGGGCCGGGGTGGCTGTGTTCGCATTTGAGGCGGGTCGGAGTCTGGTGCTTGAAGAGCAGACTTGCGGCGAACTGGCCCGGCGGCACAAGATTAGCTTCCTGACGGTTGGCCCGGCCTGAGGCTCCGGCACAGGTCCGGGCCCGATTGTCAAGCGGGTGGAAGGTTCATGCTGAAGTCGCACGAATTAATCGGGTTCATGTCGCCGTCGCTGGCGGCGGACATTTTGAATTTTGCCTTTGCCGAGGACAAACCGACGTACAAGGCCACATTGGCCGCGGTGGCCGAGGCCCGGCGGGTTCGGCCCGTCTTTTTGCTGCAGCAACCCCGGGCGCGGCGGGACCCGCTGATATTGAACACGCTGACCCGTCCGTCCCTGGACGCGGCGGCCGCCACTTTGATCCGCTCCTGGTTGCTCAAAAAGCACAAGGCCATGCTGGCGGATTTCCTGGACGCACTTGGCATTCCCCATCAGGACGGAGTGGTCGAAACCCTGCCCGAAAAGGTGGAGGACGAAAAGCTGCAGAAGGCGGTGGGAACACTGCTGAGCAAGTACCCGGCCGAGGTGGTGACCGTTTACCTGCACGCGTTCAATGAAATGAACGAGGTCAACTGGGAGAACCTCACGCGCCTCTTGAACGAGGACGCGCGCTTGCAGTTTGGCGGTTGAGGGGATTTTACGAAGGTTTGCGGGCCGCCTGCTGGCAGTCGGTGGGCAGGTTTGCTGCCGAGACTTCTGGTCCTGTTCGTCGGCGCGGGCTTGTCCGGATCTTCCGGCGGGGGTGCAGTCCGAATCCAGAGGCCCTTGGTCGGCCCGTGCTGTTCACCCCAAACCTTAGCCATCGCCTGAAGCATTGCACCGGCGGGTGAAGATTTTTTGGGTTCGGCGTTGAATATCCTCGCGCGCCGTGCCTCAATGAAGCATGCCGACCGTCACCAAACGCTCGCCCAGGATCCGCTTCGAGTTTGTTGCCGCTCAAAAGCAGTCCACCCCGGGCGGCCTGCCCGCCCTGGAAGCCCTGGCCCAGCAGTTTGACCTCTGGCAAAAAATCCGCGCCCTGCCCGGACTGGACCCGCGCACCCGCACCTCCCACGGCTATAGTCCCGAACTGATCGTGGCCCAACTGATCTACTCCTTCTGCTCGGGCGGGGCCAGCCTGGCCGACGCCGAACGGCTCAACGACGAGCCGCTGGTGCGCCAGTTGGCCCGCGTCAAAAAGTTCGCCGACCAGACCCAGTTGGGGCAATGGCTGCGCCAACAATCCGACACCTCGATCGCCGCGCTCTGGAACCTCAACGCGCAGTTTGTGCAGTGGGTCATCGACCGGGCCGACCCCGCCCGCTGGACCTACGCCGGACGCGCGGAAGCGTTTTTCGACGAGACACAGATCGAAGTCTTCGGCCCGAGCTTCGAGGGGGCGAAGATCAACTACGAGGGCCAACTGGCGCTCTGCTGGCAGACGTTCTGGTTCGGCCCGTTCCTGGTCGGCGGTGAACTGGGTTCGCCGGGCGACGTGAGCCGCGCGTTGCCGGCGATGCTGCAAACGCTCCGGCCGCTCTGGCGGGATCGCGCCTGCGATTTCCTGGCCGACAGCGGCTCCAGCAGTGCCGAGCCTCTGCAAGCCATCGAGCAGGCCGGCTTCACGCATTGGAGCGTCAGCTACAACCAATGGACCACCGGGCCGGAGCGCACCGCCGCCGCACTGCCCCGGAGCGCCTGGAGTCCGGCCACGCAGAGGCGCTGGCGCGACGGGGTGGAAGTGACCGGGCAGTACGCCGGCATCCGGCACACCGTGGCCGGCAGCGACTTCACTTTCCCGCTGGCCGTGGCGCGGTGGAAGAAGGACGACGAGATGTTCTGGCGTTACGCCTTTGTGGCGCACGACCCGCG
>NZ_JAAKYA010000077.1:0-50236 GCF_011044775.1 Limisphaera ngatamarikiensis
GTCCAGTCCGGGCAGGGCGCGGATTTTTTGCCAGAGGTCAAACTGCTGGGCCAGCGCTTCCAGGGCGGGCAACCCACCCAGGGTGGACTGCTTTTGAGCGGGGACGAACTCGAAGCGGATCCTGGGCGAGCGTTTGGTGACGGTCAGCATGCTTCATTGAGGCACGGCGCGCGACGATATTCAACGCCGAACCCAAAAAAAATCTTCACCCGCCGGTGCAATACCTCAGGCGATGGCCAAGGTTTGGGGTGGGCAACTGGGCGTTGCCGCGGCGTTGGGGGCGCGGCCGGGCCGTTAAACCCTGCCCGGGCTCGCAGACATGGCAATTAGGACGGCCCGCGGGGCACCCACGCCGGGTTGACCAAAAACCGACGCGGGGCTTGGGCTTTCCAACCCTTCTGCTGGCCCCTTCCAACCCTTCTGCTGGCCCTGGCACTGCTTCCCTGGAAGGGCTGTTTCAGGCTACTCCCTGGCTCTTGGGGAATTGCGTTCGTCCGGCTGCTCTGCGTCTCTCGCAACCCGAGGTGGTCACCGTCCCGCGCGGGCAATGGTTTGGGCAGCCCTGTCCGGTCGCCAATCACACCGGGCTCAGTTGAGCCAACCGGCCGCGAACGCGGCGGGGCGCTCGGACGGTATGGGGCGACGCCGGTTGCAGGGTGCCTTCGGTCGGCCGGCCTGGGTAAGCCGCGCCGAGGGTCGGCTCTTGTAAGCGCTGGAGGGAGCTTGGCGGGCAGGGTTGTCGGGGAGGTCGGTGCCGGATAGCGCTCCCAAGTCCCTGAAGGCGAGCGCCAAGGTCGCGACACGCGCGGCCGCAAAAGGATTACGGCGTAGGGCATAACCGCTCCTGGTGTGACCCAGAACCGGGAGACCCGGTTTCGGGAGCGTTGAGCCTGCGCACGCTGCGGCTCTTGGCAATTGGGGTCGGAAATTATGGGCGGGAGAGGGGGCTGTAGGCCACGCGTCGGGGTTCCCGGACCCCGGGGCGTTACGGGACGCGGTTCCCAATTGGGTCGACCGCTGAAGGCCGTGGCCCGTCTTCAGGCCGTGAGGACAGCCGCGCTTCCCGGCTGGCGAATAGCCGCAAACGAAGATGATTCGATACAACCGGCTGCCGGTCAGCTTCTTACGCCGTGCAATCGCAGGTTCCCCGGCACCAGCGCAGAGCCGGTCACAGGCAGGGTCTCGGGGATTTCGACTTGCCGAAGGGGGCGTTCGTGATGATGTTTTGGGCGCCAGGGCGGAAGGGTGGCTGAGTGGTTTAAGGCACCTGACTCGAAATCAGGCGTAGCCGCAAGGCTACCGTGGGTTCGAATCCCACCCCTTCCGCCACTTTTCTTGCTCGGATTCTCACGCGATACCTGGGTCGGATGGAGGTTCTACAATCCGTGCCGCGGCACTTGCCCGGGTTGTGGCCGGGATTGGAGCCCTGGTATTGCCGGGGCCGGTTGGAAAGGCTCTGGGTGGGGACCGGTGTGGGAGCAGGATTCACCGCGCCTTGGATCCGGTTCTCGCACGTGCTGCCGCAGGCGGTTCGATTCAGACCCTCGCCTTGGCGGGGGAATCGGGCCGGCTTAAGATGCGGGTGTGAAACTGCTGGTGTTTGCCCATACGCCACCCCCTCACCATGGGCAAAGTTACATGGTGGAATTGATGCTGCGGGGCTTTGGCGGGGATTGTCGAACGCGGCCCCGTTCTGCGGGACCTCATCCGCTGGGCATCGAGTGTTACCATGTCAACGCGCGGGTTTCCAAGGACCTGCAGGACATTGGGGAGTTCCGTCCGGCCAAGCTGGTGCTGCTTTTGTTTTATTGTCTGCAGGCCCTGTGGATCCGGTTTCGATACGGAGTGGAGAACTTTTATTATGTGCCGGCGCCGGGGAAATATTCGGCCTTGTATCGGGACTGGCTGGTGTTGGGGCTGTGCCGGCCGTTTTTCAAGCGGCTGATTCTACACTGGCACGCGGCGGGATTGGGGCGATGGTTGGAAACGGTGGGTCGGATGCCGGCGCGGGTGTTGACCTGGCGAGCGTTCCGGGACGCGGACCTGTTTGTGGTGTTGTCGCGGTTCAATCGGGGTGATGTTCAGAAATTCTGGCCGCGACGGGTGGCGGTGGTGCCGAACGGCATTCCGGATCCATGCCCGCAGTTCGAGACGAACGTGTTGCCGCGACGGCTTGCGCGGCTGGCAGTACGCCGGGCATTGGTTCAGGGACGGGCACCCTCCGAGGCGGACCGGCTGGCCGCAGGCGCGGATGCAGATGAGGTGAAGGTTCTGTTTCTGGGGCACTGTCTGCGGGAAAAGGGCTTGTTTGATGCGATCGAAGGCGTGGCTGGCTTGCACCGGCGCCTGCGCCGGGAAGGTGTGCCGCTGCGGCTCCGGTTGCTGGTGGCGGGCAGTTTCCCCCGCGCGGAGGAGGAAGCGGAGTTTCGTGCGCTGCAAGCGGATCCCGAGGTGGGACCGCTGCTCACCTACCTCGGCTTTGTGAGTGGCGAACGAAAGGAGCAAGCACTTCGCGAAGCCGATCTCATGTGTTTTCCCACCTTCTATCCGGCCGAGAGCTTCGGCCTGGTGATCGTGGAAGCCCTGGCATTCGGCCTGCCGGTGGTGACAACGCGTTACCGCAGCATTGCAGAGGTGTTACCGCCCGAATATCCCGGGGTGGTGCCGAGCCGCAACCCGGCGGCGGTGACGGAGGCACTGGCGCGCCAGATGTGGGCCGACGACTTCGTCGGATTACGGCGGCACTTTTTGAACCAGTTCACCTTGGAAAAGCATTTGGAACGGTTGGCCGCGGCGTTTCACCGACTGGAGGTGGATGACCCGACGGACCTGACCGAATTCGCGTGGGGGTGGGCCGGTGGACGTTCTGGCCGGTGAACCCTCCGGGTTTGTCGGTTGGGCGACCCCACTCGTTCGGGTCCGGGTCTGTCCTGTGTTTGGGAGGCCTTTGTACCCGCAGGGACGCCTGGGTGATGGGCCCCGGAGCTGAAAAACCAGGGGCGTTTCACAAGTCAAACGCTGCTCGTTAAGTTTTCGGTATCGGATGGCCCTCCGGGGTAAGCGATCGCGTCGCGTCGCGGCGCCGGTCGCCAATTCCGACCCTAATTCAGGAGGGCATTCGTGTGCATGCCGGCAGAGCCCAACCCGGCAGACCTGCCGGGTCCGGTCTACACAGGTTTGAGTGGTTGCGGCGACCACCCGACAGCTTTGCACGGGGGCGGCCGCCTGCAGGAATACCCGGGCCGGGCAGTGGTGGTGGGTGCCAGGGGATGAGACGGAAACGCCCGGGACAGCTGACGGGAAGATTAGAGGAACTGCGAGGTTTCCCACCAAGGAGCCAAAAGGTCAATGAATGTCTCGAGGCAGGCTGCGTTTTTCTCCAGGAACCAGCCATTGGGGCAACCCCAGGAGCAGAAGGTGCAGGAGGTAGGGTTCCGTCCTTCACGGACAGGTACGTCGAGGTTGATAAAACCGCTCCGCCAGCGCGCTACCATGAGCCCCAATGCGGCCACTTCCTCAGCGGCCTTGCATCGTTTGGATTGGGGCCGGGACCCGTTCGGGAGCAGTCGTGCGATTTCCGCCAGATCGCTGAACTGCCAGGTGTCCCCGAGCATGCCTTCCCGGTTGCCATGAGGCGCCGGTCCGACCCTCGTGAGCCCCAGCAACAGGCTCATTTCCCCTCGTTGTTACCTTCCTGGAGGCGGAATTCTTTCTGGGCGGATTGGGTGGGGCTGGGCTCCGTGGCGTCCACGGGTGTGGGTTGGGGTTCGGCAGGAAAGGGCGGATGCATGGGACGAAGGCATCACGCGGAAGTTGACGGGGCGTTCGGGCTTTCGAGCCCAAGCAGGGACCTACACCCGCGATTGCCCTGGCGTTGCCAGGCAGAGGCGCGTGAGGGCAGTCTGGTTGGCGTGAAACGTGAGTCATGGTTATGGGCCGGCGACAGACGCCGGCGGCGTGGCGGCGAAAGGTGCCAGAAGGCCCGGCTGCTCATGGATGGCACGGCACTCGGTCTGGTTTTGTTTTGGATTGGGTCTTCCTGGCCAGCCACGAGCCGCGCGGGGATCGACCCGTACGAGGTACAGGTGGTGGAGCAGGGGACCGGATGGCCGGTGCCGCTGGTGGAACTCCGGACGACGCACCAGATGCGATGGGTCACTGATAACGCCGGCCGGGTGGCCCTGGATGCGCCTGAACTGATGCACCGTGAGGTTTGGTTGGAGATTCGAAGTCCGGGTTACGGCCTGCCGGCGGACGGTTTTGGCATGCGAGGCGTGCGGGTTCGTCCCGTGCCCGGCGGGCGCACCAGAATCGAGGTGCAACGAAGTAGCATCGCGCGCCGCCTGGGTCGGCTGACAGGTGCAGGGTTGCTGGCCGAGAGCCAAAAGCTGGGGCTTTACGGGGATTCCCGGGAGAGCGGAGTGTGGGGTTGCGACAGCGTGCAGATTGCCGCCCACCGGGGTCGCCTGTACTGGATCTGGGGCGATACGACCCTTGGACACTATCCTTTGGGGATTTTTCATGCCACTGCGGCGGTTACCTCGCTCGACCCCATCCCGAGGGCCGAACCGCCGGTGCGGATCGAATTCCAGATGGTCACCAATGCCGAGGGCCGCCCCCGGGCCGTGGCGGAAATGCCGGGTGAGGGGCCGACCTGGTTGTCCGGTTTGGTGAGTCTTCCGGATCGCCAGGGTCGGGCGCGGCTGGTCTCGGCTTATGCCAAGATCAAGCCGCCCTTGGAGGTGTACCGGTGGGGACTTTGCGTCTGGAACGAGGAGCGGCTCCGGTTCGAACCACTGAAGGTGATTTGGACGAAGACCGACTCGGATCCGCGTCCGCCACCGGTTCCCGAGGGACACGCTGTGCCATGGGAGGATCCCGAGGGCCGGCACTGGATCTTGTTTGGCAATCCGTTTCCGTTTTTGCGTTGTCCGGCCTCTTTTGAAGCCTGGCAGGACCCGGCCCAGTGGGAACGTCTGGAGCCGCCGGAGCACTTGTTGTCTGCAGAGGGTGCCCCTGTGCAGCCGCACAGCGGTTCGATTGCGTGGCATCCATGGCGACGGCGTTGGGTGGCGGTTTTCATGGAACGGTTCGGCAAACCTTCGGCCTTTGGCGAGGTCTGGTACGCCGAGGCGCAATCCCCGCTGGGTCCGTGGGGCCGTGCGGTGAAGGTGCTCAGCCATGACAACTACACGTTTTACAACCCCCGCATTCATGCGGAAACCCTGCGAAGCGACTCACCCGTCCTGCTTTTCGAGGGGACCTACAGTCGGGAGTTTGCGAACCGGCCGGAGCCCACGCCGCGATACGATTACAATCAGGTGCTGTACCGGCTTGACCTGGATGATCCGCGATTGGCTCCGGCGCAGAGTCCGTAAGGGATGCGGGTTTGGAGTTCGACTGTGCTCGCCGGGATTGCGGGTGGGCTGGATGGCCCACGGGCATTCCGGAGTCTCTCCATCCGGAGTGTTCGCGCGCTCGAAGGCCGTGTTTCCGTGTGGCTTACAGCCTTGCCCTGTCGAAACGGGTGAGCAGGGATGTGGAAACAAGATTGGTGGGTTGGCAGGGACTCGAACCCTGGACCAACGGCTTAAAAGGCCGCTGCTCTACCGACTGAGCTACCAACCCACGGGAGGTTGCCTTGCGGCCGGAGGTGAAGCTCCGATGCAACATCAATATGGAGGTTGCGCGGCATTTGGCAAGCCGGCTTTGGATTCAACGAGCCAAAACCTGCGGAACGGGCCAGGACGAGAGGAGTTGTCGTGATTTGGGGTCGGCGAGTCCCGTATTCGCCCGGGATGCTCCCGACGCGCCGGGGTACTGCAGGGCGCAAAGCAGGTGTCGGCTTCTGTGAAGGATTGGGACCAAAAGGAAGCGGGCGTGGTGCGGCGCTTGACGAAGCGGAGTGACCGGTCGCGTTCCGTTTGCGGTTCGATTTGTGTTGGGGTCAAAACCGGACGCTGGATTGCGCCGGGCGGGGCTTGGACCCGAAAAGAAGGAGCCGGAGGCTGTGCCTCCGGCTCCGGGGTGATGAGGTTTCCACGCCGTCACCCGCGGCGCTCAGAAGGGTGGTGCGGCCAACTCGGAGGGTCGCTGTTCGCACCGCACCACGGTAAAACCTCTATACCAACCCTTAGCGAACAGCGAAGGATTCGCGCAGCTCCGATGGTTTAGACGGTCGGGAGCCGGTTTTGTTCAAACAGGGCCGGACCCGGCTACAGATTGCAGAAGCTGCTGAATCGCAACGGATTACGCCGCCCACCGTGATCGCCTGCCGTCGTGGACACACCTTGTGCTATGATTGGTGGCCGGTGGCGGGGAACGGCTCCGACGAGAAACGCATCGCGGCCGGTCTTGGCCATTGCGGTTGCGGACCCAAAGCGTTCGGTTCCACGGCTTGGTTTGCCCCGATCCGGCCTTTGAGGAGCCGATTTTGTTGTGCCCTCCTTTTACGGAGGTGCAACACGAGACCCTTGCGGGTCTCGCAACCCGGCCGGCGCCGCGGGTGGTGGCCGGGCCCCCGGCGTGGAGGCGGCCGGGTCAGCGCAGAAGTTGTTGTTCCAAGAAGAGGACCACCTTGCGCACGTTGGGATCCACGTCCATGCGATCCTGCACCAGTCGGCAGGCGTGCAGCACAGTGCCGTGGTCGCGGCCGCCAAAAGCCTCCCCAATGGCACTCAAGGAATGGTCGGTAAGCCGCCGGGCCAGGAACATGGCGATCTGGCGCGGAAACGCGATGTTTTCCGGCCGGCGCCGGCTGGTCATGTCCGAGAGCCGGATGTCGAAGTGTTCCGCCACCTTTTTTTGGATGGCTTCGATCGTGACCATGGAGCGCCCTTCCTCGTGGAGGATTTCGCGCAGCAGCCCTTCCACCACCGGAATGGTGAGGGGTTTGCCGGTGAGGGAGGCGTACGAGACCACGCGGATAAGGGCGCCTTCGAGCCGCCGGATGTTGCTGCGGATGTGCTTGGCGAGGAACTCGTAGATTTCGTCCGGCAGCCGGGCATTCATCAACTCGGCCTTTTTCCGGAGAATGGCCAGCCGCATTTCGACGTCCGGCGGTTGCAGGTCGGCCACCAAGCCCCATTCGAACCGTGACACCAGCCGCTGTTCCAGGCCCTGGATTTCGCTGGCCGGCCGGTCGCAGGTCAGCACGATCTGTTTTCGTTCCTCGTGCAGGGTGTTGAAGGTGTGGAAAAATTCCTCCTGAATCCGCTCCTTGCCGGCCAGGAACTGGACATCGTCAATCAGCAGGACGTCGGTTTGGCGATAGCGTTTGCGGAACTGGACCAGGCTGCTGTTTTGCAAGGCGTCAATGAACTCGTTGGTAAACCGCTCGCACGAGACGTACGCCACCCGCGCACGCGGTTTTTGGCCCAGCACAAACTGGCCGATGGCATGGAGCAGATGCGTTTTGCCCAACCCCACGCCCCCGTAGAGGAACAGGGGGTTGTAAGACTTGCCCGGGGCTTGGGCGACCGCCATAGCGCTTGCGTAGGCGAAATTGTTGTTGCTGCCCACGACAAACGTCTCGAACGTGTATTTCGGGTTGAACAGGGGTTCCTGGCCCGGCTTGGGTGGCGGAGCCGCGGCGGGGGCCGCGGACCTGCTCGAGGTCGGAGGCTCCGCCGTTTCTGTTTCCTGGCTTTCCGGTTTGGGACCGTGCATTTCGCCCACGACCTCAAACCGAACCTCCATGCGACGGCCGGAGGCCAGCGCAATGGCGTCTTCCAGCACGGAGCGATAATTCTCTTGAAGCCACAGCCCGGAGAAATCGTTTGCCACGCCCAGCACCAGCGTGTTGTTGCTCTGCTCCAGAGCCCGCACCGGGGCAAACCAAAGGCGGTAAATGTCGGGCGCCAGAAGCGTTTGCAAATGCTTCCGGGCCGATGCCCAGATCTTTTGCGCCTCGGTTTCTCCCGGTCGCTGCCCGTGTTCGATCTGCTTTTGGGTGAGCATGTTATTCACGCCAGCTTCAAGAGCCGTGCCGGTTTGGTGTCCGTCCGGTCCGGCTCTTAACACCAAATCCTGCTGTGGGCAACAGAAAGTTGACGCGGACCTTTCCGCCTGCAGACGGTTAGGTCCGTGTATACAACCTGCTGCCTTCCAACTACTTGGGAAATACCGCCCCGCGGCCCGCCACCGGTGTGCTACGCCCGTCCTCATGGCGTCACCACGGCCACGTAAGCGATGCCCCTTGTAGCGCAGCCTGCGGAACAGGAAAAGCGGAAGATGTTATGAGTTGTTCACGGGTTATTCACCGGCTGTCCCGAAAACGTCCCTTTTGGGGCAACTGACCCGAAGTGGTTAATTGCCAACTGGTTGCTATGACGCTGCCCGGGCCCTGGTGAATTACGCCCCGGCCTTCCCGGGTATGTGTGGGTGTGCACAAGTCGGGGCTGGATTGCCTGTCCAGGAACTCCCGGGACAAAGCGGGTGCGGGATGCCGGACAGGGCACGGAGACTTTCCGCGCCAGTTCACGCTTTGAACCGGCGTTGGACCCGTCCAAAATGCGGGCGTGCTCGTACGGTACAGACAAGCTTGGCCCCTTGTGCTGATTCTTTGGCTGGGCCTGTGTGAAGCGGCGGTGGCGCAGAACGAAGAGGCGGATTACCAGGCCGCTGCCAGGGCGTTTGAGGATGAGCTCTGGGCCCGCGCTGACAGTGAACTGCAACAGTTCGTTGAAAAGTACCCCGAGTCGAGCCGACGTCCCTTGGCGGTGTTGCTGCGCGCGCAGGCCCTGCTTCGACTGGATCGCGCGGCGGAGGCGGTAAAACTGCTGGAATCCGAACAAGCGCGGGCCGGGGGGATGGCCGACGCGTTTCTGTTTTGGCTGGGGGAGGCCGAGTTGCGACGGGGCAAGCACGACGTGGCTGCTGTGCGATTTCGGGAATTGCTGGACCGGTATCCAACCTCTTCGTTGCGGTTGGAGGCGGCAGTGAATGAGGCCGCCGCCCATGCGGCGGCCGGGGGCTGGGACCGCGTGGTGGAGCTGTTGGACGCCCCACAGGGCGCGTTTCAATCGCAGGCGCGCGAAAAACCGGAGGCCGAAGCCGCACTTCGCGGGAAACTCCTGCTGGCCGAAGGTCTGTGGCGGACGGGCCGGGCGGAGCCGGCACTGGCCCTCTTGAGCGCCCTGCGGGACGCCAAGCTGCCTTCTTCGTTGGCGTTTCGGCGGCTGTGGTTGGAGGTCAAGGCCCTTGAGTCGCTGGGTCGGGCTGCCGAGGCGTTGCCCCTGCTCACCAACCTTACATCCCTGGCCCGAACCATGGGCGCTCCGGTTTGGGAGGGACGCGCCCGCATGGCTCATGCGGCCGTGTTGGAGACCACAGGCGACCCGGTCGGCGCCCTCGAACTGTACCGGTTGAACCTGGCCACCAACCTGCCGGTCGATCTCCAGCAGGAGGCCGTGATCCGGCTGAGCCGGCTTGCCCTGGCCACCGACAACACACCGCGGGCCGTTGAGGCACTGGAAGGCTTTTTGCAAGCGAACACCAACAGCCCAATTACGGACCTTGTGACCGTGGTATTGGGCGAACTGGAGTTGGAACGGTGTCTCCGGACAGTGGACCAGCAACGGGGCCCACTTCCCACCAACCTTTTGGCCCGCGCCCGGGCGCGTTTCGAGTGGGTTGTCCGGCAGTTTCCGGACAGTCCCCACCGACCGCGCGCCGAACTCAATCTCGGTTGGTGCTACTGGCTGGTGGGAGATTGGGCCGGGGCCGCCGAAGCGTTTGGCAGGGCGGTCGCGCGCCTGCCCGAGGGTGTGGGCCGTGCGGTGGCCCATTTCAAGCTGGGTGACGTGGCGTTCCGTCAGGGGAAGTTCCGAGAAGCCATGGAGCATTACCAGGCCGTGGTTGCCCTGGCTGACCGATCCCTGCTTGTCCGCACACAGTTGTGTGAGCCGGCGCTCTACCAGGTGGTGCGGGCGGCCGTTGAAGTGGGCGATCTGGCGGCGGTGGAGCAGGCCACCGGCCGGATCTTGCAAGAGTTCCCGGGCAGTTATTTGACGGAAGCGGCCCTGACCTTGCAGGGGCAAGCCCTGGCCCGTCACGCCAATCCCGGGGCGGCTCGCGAGATCTTCCTCAGCGTTTTGGAAAAGTTCCCGGATACCGCAAAAAGGGCAGACCTGCAGCTGGCCATTACCAGGACCTACGAGCTGGAGGGCGATTGGAAAACGGCAGCCGAGCTGCATCGCCAGTGGTTGGAGGCTTTCCCGGACCATCTGCTGCGGCCCCAGGTGGAGTTCGCCCTCGGCTGGGCCCTCGCCCGAACCGGCGACACGGCCGGTGCCCTCCAGACGTTTACCAATTTCGTGACCCGCTACACCAACCAGCCTTTGGCTGCACGCGCCCAATGGTGGGTCGCCGACCACTACTTCAACCTCGGCCCATCCGCTTTCATGGACGCCGAGCGACAGTACCAGCTGCTGGCGACCGTGTGGAGCAACCACCCACTGGCGTATGAGGCCCGGATGATGGCCGGTCGGGTGGCCATGGCCCGCCAGGCCTGGTTGGACGCCATCGGCTACTTCACCAACCTGACCAGCGACCTGCAATGTCCCGTGCCGCTCAAAATCCAGGCCCTGTTCGCCTACGGGGATGCCGTCCGAAGGTTGCCCTCCACCGACACGAACACGCCCCTGGCGAACTTCGAGGAGGCCGCGCGCATCTTTGCCAAGGTCCTGGAATTGGAGCCGACCAACGCCGCCGCAGCCCGTGCGTGGGGAGAGATGGGCGAGTGCTATCTGCAACTGGCCGCCCGGGACCCGGCCTTCTACATCGCGGCCAGCAACGCCTTCCACCAAGCCCTGGCGCTGCCGGCGGCGGACCTGCCGACCCGGTGCCAGGCATGGATGGGCCTTGGATTGGTGAACGAGCGTTTGGGGGCCCGGCTTAACGAGCCGCAGCGGGGACATCTTCTGCGCGAGGCAATGGACCGGTACGTCGACGTCCTGTACGGCCGGCCGCTTCGCCCCGGCGAATCGCCGGATCCATTCTGGACACGCCGGGCCGGACTTGAAGCCGCTCGGCTGGCTGAATCTCTGCAGGAATGGCGTCAAGCCCTCCGGATTTACGAAAGGCTCCGCGAGCTTTTGCCGCCCCTTCAGCCCGCCCTGGAGAAACGCATGGAACGCTTGCGGGAAAGAATCGCCGCAACGTCTGCCGGGGAGTGAGGCGACGAAGCCGTTGCGGGTTGCGTGGCCTCGGAGACCCCGCCCCGACCGACGGCGCCCTGGCCCGCACTTGACAAACCGCGCTTTTGGGCCATGCTAATCCACGCGTAATCACTGCAAGACTCCCTTGCCGCGAGCAACAACCTGAACTCTTGCAGCACACGCCGGTCCCGAACCGACCTGCTCCCTTGATTGAACCCGGAGCCCCAAAAGTCGGTCCAATCGGGTAATCCGACCCAGTGCCGGGAGGCTGGGTGGAAGGTTGTCGGCTGCGGCTGTTGAGAACGATCTATGCCACGAGTAACGTCCAAACGATCCGCACGAAAGCGAACGGAAGAAAACGAAACCAACCCACCGGGCGTGGAGGGCCCGGAGGCCGCCACGGCGGACTCCACAACGGGCGGGGCGGCCCCGGCCGAATCCGCAGAAGCAGAATGGACGCCCGGGGTGGAAAGCCAGGAGGCCGGGGAGGGGTCGGGCCGGCGACGTGCCCGGCGTGGCCGCAAACAGCGTGAAGCAGAACCGCAGGAGCCCGCCGAAACCGCCCCCACCAACGCCGAGGAACCCTCCACGGCACCGGAGGTGATGGAGTGGTCCCCGTCCATGGAAACGCCCACCGCGGAAGCGGTGAAACAGGCTGCAGCCGAGGCCGCCGCACGCGAAAAGGCCGAACAGGAACGGCAGCGGGCCCTGGCCGCCGCACGCCAGGAATCCGAACCGCCGGCCGGCCGCCAACGCGACCGCATCGCCGAATCCATCAACATCGCCAAGCTCCAGGCCATGTCCATGAACGAGCTCAACCAAATGGCCCGCGAGCTGGGCGTGGAAAACTACGGCACGATGCGGAAGCACGAAATCATCTTCCAGATCCTTCAGAAAAATGCCGAACGTGCCGGCGTGATGTTCTCCGAGGGTGTACTGGAGATCCTGCCCGAAGGGTTTGGCTTCCTTCGGTCCCAGAGCTTCAATTACCTGCCCTGTCCGGAGGACGTGTACGTGTCGCCCTCGCAGATCCGGCGGTTCAACCTCCAGACCGGCAACCGCGTGGCCGGGCAGATCCGGCCTCCCAAGGAAAAGGAGCGGTTTTTCGCCCTGTTGAAGGTGGAGGCCATCGACGGCGAGGACCCGGAAAAAGCCAAGGAACGGACGCATTTCGACAACCTGACGCCGCTGTTCCCCACACAGCGGTTCATCCTGGAGACCGAACCGGACGAACTGAGCACGCGGGTGCTGGACCTGGTCTGTCCCATCGGCAAGGGCACCCGCGGTCTCATCGTGGCCCCGCCGCGCACCGGTAAAACGGTCCTCATGCAGAAACTGGCCAACGCCCTTCTCAAAAACCACCCGGAGGTCTACGTCATCATCCTGCTCATTGACGAGCGCCCCGAGGAGGTGACCGACATGGAACGCACCTGCCGCGGTGCCGAGGTCATCAGCTCCACGTTTGATGAACCGCCCGAACGCCACGTGCAGGTCGCCGAAATGGTGCTGGAAAAGGCCAAACGAATGGTCGAACGCAAAAAGGACGTGGTGATCCTGCTCGATTCCGTCACCCGTCTGGCACGCGCCTACAACACCATCCAGCCGCACTCGGGGAAAATCCTGTCGGGCGGTGTGGACGCCAACGCACTCCACAAACCCAAACGGTTCTTCGGTGCGGCCCGGAACATCGAGGAGGGCGGTTCACTGACCATCATGGCCACGGCCCTGATCGATACCGGAAGCCGCATGGACGAGGTGATCTTCGAGGAATTCAAGGGCACCGGCAACATGGAGGTGCACCTCGACCGTGCACTGGTGGACCGCCGAATCTTCCCCTCCATCAACATCGAGCGGTCCGGCACGCGCAAAGAAGAGCTCCTCTATCACCCGGACGAGTACGCCCGCATCGTGCTGTTGCGCCGCGCCCTGACGGGCGTGCCGCCGGTCGAAGCCATGGAGCTCCTGCTCAACAAGCTCAAACAACACAAAACCAACGTGGAGTTCCTCCTCAGCCTGGACGTGCGATGAACCAGGCCGGGGTCCGTCTGGGGGAATGGTTCAGGGCCGGATCGGCAGGTACTGGCCGATCCGGCCCTTTTCGGCAATTGAAAACGACCGGTTCACCTTGCCGGGCAATCAATCCAGGGCTACTGATTTCGCGGGCATACAATGAACATGCATCCTTGGTTGAAACAACAGGGCAATATCTGGCGATCTGCGCTGCCCTGGCTGGCCCTCGGGCTGGCCGCAACGCTGTGGACCGGCTGCCGCAGGGAACAAGTCCAGGTGTACGAGGTCCCGAAGGACGCCGGTACCACGGCCGCCGCATTCCCGCACGGCGAGTTGGGCGGGCCCAAGCCGCGTCTCGAGTACAACGTGCCCACCGGCTGGCTCGAACAACCGGCCCGCGCCATGCGGGCCGCCAGTTTCCTGGTGGGTGACCCCCACGGCGAGCATGCAGACCTGGGGGTGATCCCGTTGCGCGGGTTGACCGGCCGCACCCTGGAAATGTGGAACCTCTGGCGCCAACAGCTCGGTCTGCCCGAAGGATCCGCCGAGGAAATGGACCAGAGCGCCACTCCGGTGACCGTCGACGGACACCCCGGACGCCTTTTTGATTTGGTCACGACCGAACCTCCACCCGGAGAAACCCAGCGAATCCGCATCCTCGGGGCCATGGTCGACGTGAATGACGTCGCCTGGTTCTTCAAGATGACCGGTCGTGACACCTTCGTCAGCAACCAGAAACCTGCGTTTGTTTCCTGGTTGGGCTCGGTGAAATTCCTGCCCGACGCCGGGGCTGCACCGACGGCGGAAAGCGGGTCCACGCCGGACCTGCCCAACTGGCAGGTGCCCGCGGCATGGAAACCGGCTCCGCCCGGCCAGTTCCTGGTTGCCAAATACGTGGCCGGCGAGGGCGAGCAACAGGTCGAGATCAACATCAGCCAGTCCGCCGGTGAAGGGGGCGGCTGGGTGGGAAACGTGAACCGCTGGCGGCGTCAACTGGGCCTGACTGAAGCCGGAGCCGAGGAAATCAGGCAACAGACGGTTTCTCTCAGCCTTGCCCAGGGACAGGGTATGCAGATCGAATTGACGGGCACCGACGTCCGAAAGGGTACCCCAGCCCGCGTGGTTGGCGTGATGGTGCCGCTGGCCGATCGGACCTGGTTTTACAAACTCATGGGTCCGCCGGCTGCCGTGGAGGAACAGAAAGCCGCCTTCCTTCAGTTCGTGCAATCCGCCCGGTATTGATACGGAGCCATGCCTCTCGAACGCCTTTTCCGCATCTTCAGTTCCCTCCGGCTCACGGTCGCCCTGCTGATCCTTGGCATGGTGCTGGTCTTTCTGGGAACCATGGCGCAGGTCTCCATGGGGCTGTACCGGGCCCAGAACGAGTTCTTCCGGAGTTTTTTTGTCTATTGGGGGCCGCCGGGCGCGTCGTGGCGGATTCCGGTTTTCCCCGGAGGCTACCTGCTGGGTACCCTCATGCTGATCAATCTGGTGGCTGCTCACTGGCGCTATTTCCGTCCCGATTGGCGCAAAAGCGGCATTGTACTGATCCACGCCGGCCTGGTGCTCCTGTTGCTGGGCCAATTTGCCACCGACCTTCTGTCGGTTGAGAGCACCCTTCACCTTCGGGAAGGTGCGGCCAAGAATTATTCCGAGAGGGATCGGCACGTGGAGCTCGCCATTTCGGACGTAACCGATCCCGAGCGTGAACGTGTCGTGGCCATTCCGCACCGGATCCTGGCCCGTCAACAAGAGGTGGAAGCCCCCGGTTTGCCGTTCCGTGTGAGGATTCTGCAATTCCACCCCAACGCGGCGGTGTCGCAACGCACCGCCCAGTCCACCCGTCCACCACCCGCCAACCAGGGATTCGGTCCGCAAATCGAGCTGATCCCCCTGCCGCATGTGACCGAGATGAACAAACGCGACGTGCCTGCGGCGGTGATCGAACTTGTCACGCCGGAGGGTTCACTCGGTACCTGGGTGGTGTCCGAATACATCAGCCAGCCCCAAACGGTCACCGTCAACAACCGCACCTTCACGCTGGTCATGCGGTTGCAGCGGGTGTATGTGCCCTGGACCATCCGCCTCCTGGATTTTCGGCATGACCGCTATCCGGGGACGGACATACCGAAGAACTTTTCCAGTCGCATCCTGCTGACCGATCCCCGCAACGGCACCGAACGCGAGGTGCTCATCTACATGAACAACCCCCTGCGGTACGGCGGCTACACTTATTACCAGGCCAGCTACGATCCGGATGACCGGGGCACCGTGCTGCAGGTGGTTCGGAATCCGAGTTGGCTCACCCCGTACGTGGCCTGTGCCATGGTCAGCGTGGGTTTGCTCCTGCAATTCAGCATCCATCTCTTCCGATTCACCGCCCGTTTGAACCGATGAAAACCTGGTTGCTCAAATTTCTGCCTTGGGCCCTGCTGGCGGTGTTTGCCGCGGATATCATGGCAATTCTGCTGCCGCGGCCCGAGGGCGAATTCCACCTGCAGGCGTTCGGTCGGCTGCCCGTGCTGGCCAACGGGCGCGTCCAACCGTTCGATTCCCTGGGGCGCAACAGCCTCCTCCAAATCCGCGGCACCGCCGCGGTACCCCTGGCGGAGAAAAAGAGTTACGAGTTCTGGAAACACCCGCCCAAGCTCCGGGCCACCGAATGGTTGTTGGAGGTGATGACCCGGCCGGACGTGGCGGATACGCGACCGATCTTCCTCATTCATCATCCCGAGCTGCTGGATGAATACAACCTTCGCGGCAAGGGCGTGGAAAAGTCAGGGCTCCACTATTTCGCCTTCAACGACCTGAAACCGGTGCTCGGACGGATCGAGTCCGAGGGCCGACAAGCCATGAACGTCGACTCCCGGGCTCGCACGGCCTACCAACGACAGGTGGCCAAGCTCTTCAACGCCGTTGCCCTGTACCAGAGACTCAAGTTCACGCTGCAACCCGAGGGAACCTCCGACATGACCGCCGAACTGCGGGACTTTCAGGAAGCCATCCCGGCCGGCATGGCCGCCCTGAAAGCACGGCAGGCCGGCAAGGAATTCGACCGCGCGGCGCTGGATCGATTGGTGGATCACCTGCGCCGGTTCGATCTAATGGCCCAAATGGCCTATCCCTGGGTGGTACCTCCTCCCGCACCGGACGCGCCGCGGGATCAATGGCGAAATCTCGGTCAGGTGTTGTTCGAAGCGGGCCTGACCGGCAGCGAACTGCCCCGGCCGGTATGGTGGTTGGCTGAGATGGCCGCCGGGTACGCCCGCAGGGACGCCGACCGTTTCAACCGCGCGGTGGCCGAGTACCGCGATTGGCTCGCGGCGAACGCACCGGCCGAGGCGCGCAAAGGCCGGGCCGAGTTCTGGTACAATCAACTGCAGGCCTTTCTCCACGCCATGATCATCTACCTGTGCGCCTTTCTGCTCGCAGCAGTGGCCATGCTGGCGGTGCAGACCTGGCCCGCCGTGAGCGAGAGCCTGCGGCGTTCCGCCTTCCTGCTGGCCGTGCTGGCGGTGGCGGTTCATACAGCCGGGCTCGCTTACCGAATGTGGCTGGAGCGCCGTCCGCCCGTCACCAACCTCTACTCCTCGGCGGTATTCGTCGGGTGGGCCGTCACCCTCCTGGGGGTGGGAGTGGAACGGGCGTACCGAATGGGCCTGGGCGTCGCGGCGTCGTCTCTGGTGGGATTTGTCACCCTGTTAATCGCGCACAACCTGGCCCTGGGCGGTGACACCATGGAAATGATGCGCGCCGTCCTGGATAACAACTTCTGGCTGGCCACCCACGTGATTACCATCACCCTGGGTTACGCGGCCATGTTCTTTGCCGGCTTCCTGGGCATCCTTTACGTGGTCCTCGGTGTGTTCACCCCCCTGTTGGCCTACAGGTTGGAGGTGGGGAAGTCTGCAGAGGAACCCAACCTCCGCCCCTTCGGCCCGGATGACAAAGCTGCGGCGACCCTGGGTGCCGCCCTGGCCAAGATGATCTACGCCGTGGTGTGTTTCGGCACCTTGTTCAGTTTCGCCGGTACGGTATTGGGTGGCATCTGGGCCGACCAATCCTGGGGCCGGTTCTGGGGATGGGACCCGAAAGAGAACGGTGCCCTCATGATTGTGCTCTGGTGCGCGGCGATCCTGCACGCCCGATGGGGCGGGCTGATCCGGGCGCGCGGGCTGGCCAACATGGCCATCTTTGGCAACATCGTCACCGCGTTTTCCTGGTTCGGCACGAACATGTTGGGGATCGGCCTTCATTCCTATGGCTTCATGGACGCGGCGTTTCGGTGGTTGCTCCTTTTTTACGCGACCCAACTGGCCGTCATTGCCCTGGGACTCCTGCCATTGGAAAAGTGGCGGAGCTTCCGGGTGAACCGGGAGGCGGTGGATGCCCCGGTCGGTGCCCCCGAACCGGCCTCGGGCAGTTAGCGGGACGTTGAAAATGCGCACGACCCACTCCTCAGGGCCGGCGGTGCCGGGGTTTGCAGGGAGTGATTGCAGTAGGTCGCTTGACTGTTGCGACATCTCCTTGAAGCAATGCGGGCTTTGTATGTGCCCTCCCCCTGCAGGATCCCTTTTCGAGGCGGGCCTGAGTGGCTTTGGCCCCTCTAATCCGGGGCTGTGAGTCAGGGCCGCCTGCGAGGAAGCTCTTCGGCCGCCGGTCCATTCCATTGCCCAGCCCTTGGCAGGTTGCTGAAAAAGTAGCCTGGACAAGTGACCCGAAGTATGTACGAGTCGTCCGAGGCCTGTCCGCGGCAAGCCTCAAGCTTAACCGGAGTTCCTCACCCCCCGGCAGCCTGTCGGACTTGGTTTAATCGGGCAAATGTGGCTGTGGTTGGGGTGGCTGAAAGGCCGGGAGCATAGGGCTCAGTTCGGCGGGGCAATTCCGCTAGCCGCTCCCAGAGCGTGAATTCCATTGCACGGGTCTCTTCCCCCCGCGGTTTCAGCGGGCCAGCATCCGTTTCAGTTCCACGCCCTGCCGGTACAGCCGTTTGAGGTTGCAGTCGGACAGAACCGGCGTCCTTTGCCACGACAGTTCCTGCGTCCCTGCAAACGGCACTTGCCCGGATCTCCTCACGTTCTTGAGGATCCCAAACACCGTTTGCAGCGTTGGCTGGCGCATTGTAGAGCGTTTTGTCCGCACTGGTGCGTAACCGCTGGCGCATCAGTTCGCCCATACTGGCGATGGCGCGGCGGCGGGTTCAGGGTGTTGTTCCAGGCCGCTTCGGTCCCGGTGATGTCCGGTCTTCTGCACGGCTGTATATACGTTTATGCCGGTGGCAAAACCTTGGCTGAGCAGGGCCCGGAGCATGCGGGGCGGGTATCGGGGACGCACTGTGCCGCAATGGTTGAACGTGAGCTGGCGCAGGTCGAGGGCGGCGATGGCTCCGAGGATGGAGTGAACCCGATGATGGTCGGGCAGCCACGGCCTCAGATCAGGTGGAAACAGCAACGGTGAGTTGCGGTCCATGAGAACGAAGCCGCTCGCCATGCATTTCAGTTATGCCCAGCCGCACTCTTGTTCAAACGGCCGGCTAAAAATCGGCTTCCCTAACTCCGACAGGCTGCTACAGGTGAGGTATATGAACGCTTTCAAAAGGGTGCGATGGGGCGATCCTGGGGGTATTGCACGGATCCCGTGCAGGTCGGGGGCAGGGCCCTCCTGGCAGCGTTGTTGCTCTGTGGCCTGGCAGTCCAGGAGGCCCGGGCGGACAGACTGGTTTCCTGGGGACAACACATGATGCCCTTGCTTCCGTTGGGAGCGCGTTTCACGGCGGCTGCGGCCGCAGGAGGTCATAGCCTTGCGCGTCTCCCGAATTGAACGGGGGTGGTGTGGGGATCGAACGATGAGGGACAGGCCAATCCTCCGGAAGGTCTGAGCAATGTGGTGGCCATTGCCGTGGGTAGGTATCACGGCCTGGCGCTGCGGAGCGACGGGACGGTCGTCGGGTGGGGAGCCAATTACAAGGGTCAAGCCAGCCCGCCCTTGAATTTGTCCCATGTGACGGCAATTGGAGCCGGGGGTGATTGCAGCGTGGCGCTTGTGACCATGTATCCGCGTTTGGCGGTCCCATTCCTACGGAGCAGCGGTGAAATGGAGTTCACGCTTTATGGAGAGGATGGTGTTGCGTACACGATCGCGTGCTCGGCGGACCTTCGGGAATGGCAGCCATTGACCAGGGTGACCTGCGTTAACGAGGTGGCGCATGTCAGGGATGGGACGGCCGAGGGTTCGCCCCGGCGGTTTTACCGGGCAGTGTCGGATGAGCCGTTGAATTCCGCCGTGGCTGGGTCCCGTCGGCAGGGTTGAACCAGGACTGCGGGGAGAGAGAGCCTGTCGGCGTGGAGATTGGAGACCACCAGGGTGTCGAAGTTCACGGAAGCGGGCGTCGTTTGCGGGCGATTCCCCGGAACGGCGTTCCGCACCATTAACACGGCGCCGGGGGTTGGCCGCGTACGCTGGCCGGAGGACCTTCACTGGAGGCCTTCAACCGTGAGTGACTCCTTGTGTGAGGTCGACGGCGGGTTGGGCGATCGGACGGATGATTGATTTTCGTGAGGGAGGGAGCGTGTGCTTTCCAGAGCCCGGGAGGGCACGATGAGCCCGGTCTGAGTGCGCCTGCAGGGTGAGCCGCGGGCGGTTCGATCGCCCGCCGGGGCACGGATCATTGCGGACCGGTGGAATGTGCTGATTCGCGGCCCCAAGACGGCGCTCCGGGGTTTGGCATCCATGCGGTCCTGGTTTGCGCCTGGCATGGCCGCCAGGGCAGCAGCAGGTCCGGAGCGCGGACCCTATGATGGCGTTCGGGACTGCCACCCGGTGGAGAAGGCATGCCATTCGGCAGGCCGGCAGGCTCGTCCCTGCCGGTCCAATGCCTCCGCTTCCGGTGCGCAGGGTGAAACGAGGACCGTGCGGGACCTTGCGAACGCCCCATTTCGGTTTGGAACGCACCGGATCCACGCATCATTCGCACCGCAGGCGGTAGAAGCCGCTGGTCGTCCCGGGTAGCGATGTGAAAGTCCAGTTTGTGCCTTCCAATGGACCGGCCCCGGTGAGCCATCGCGGCGGGTTGAGCGAGGGTGTGTATTCCACGTAAACCGACCCGGCGGTCTCGGTCCATTCGAGGGTTACCTGGCCGTCCGTTCCGAATCGGATGCCCGTGATCCGGCCGCCGCGCGGAGCGGGCGGACCGTATTGCAACGGCCAGGCTGCCGACCAGGGCGAACTCAATCCGCGCTGGTCCTGCGCGCTGACGCGCCAATGATAGAGTGTGCGCCAGACCATGTTCTCCGCGCCGGGCAGGCTGCTCAGCGGCAGGCTCAACACCCAGTTCGTGCCCGGCGGCAGCTCGAGGGCGGGAGTGTTGGTCGCATTGATCACCGGCAGCGTGAACGCCGGGTTATCGGCCACCTGGATGTGGTAGGAAACGACATGGTCGCCCTCGTCCGCGTCGCCTGCTGACGGCCACCACAGCAACAGTACGTCCAGGTTGGTCAGGACCAGCCCCGGCGGCGGGCCGGCAATCACCGGCGCCGCCGGCGGGCGGTTGGTCTCGTTCACGAAGAACGTCGCCGTGGCCATCCACGGGCCGACGTTTGTGCCGTCGGTTGCGCGGCAACGCCACCAATACTGTGCGTTGTTCGGCAGGTCCGTGTCCACCTGCCACGCGGTGGTGAACGACCCCGAGGCAATGGCCGGCACCTGTGCCATCAGCTGCGACAACTGGGGATCGCCATACACCTCGAACTGATACGCCAACGAATCGCCCTGGAAATCCACCGCATTGCTGACGATCAGTGCCACATGGGTCGAATTGATTCCCACCCCGGGCGCGGTTGAAAGGAACACGGCGTATTACGCGAACCACGGATCGTCCCTCGGTGGCCAAGTGACCCGGATGGAGTGGGAAGTAATCTCCTCGAGCGCCGGTGCGGGAATAACCACAGGCGCTTCGCCGATCAGAACGTCGTCCACGTACCACCCGTCCATGACCACGGAAGCGTCGGTCACGAGGCGGAAGCGGATGCGGACGTTGGCCGCGCCGGCGTAGGGCGAGAGGTCGAGTTGCTCGCGGGTCATGTCGAGCGTCGAGCCGGTGTAAGCGGCCAGCGGCGTAGGCAGCCATGACGCCCCGCCTTTGGTGGAAACCTCCACGAGGCCAAAATCATATCCCGGCTCCAGGGCATGGTAGTGAACGAAACCCAGCACGGGGCGCAGGGTCCCGGCCAGATTGACCGACACTGCCATGGCCAGGGCTGCATCTGTGCGGTTGGTGTAGTACGCGCCGGGGCTGTTTGTCGCGGAATGCGTTGGTGAGGCGAATCGACCGGTGGTCAGACCCCAGGGCGACTCAACCTGCCACCGGCCCAGTCCGTTTTCGAAGTCATCGTAAAACAATGCCCCGGCTGCAAAGCCAGTGAACAAAACCGGGGCGACCCATGCCAAACCCAGGCGCAAGAACAGCGGCGGGGGAAATTGGAGACCTCCTACCCAACTGGCTTCCTTCATGATTGAACTTTGATGCGTGGCACGCGACAGGCTCCACGGATTTTGTCACACTGTGGGCGGATATTGGCCCGATGCCACGCGTTTGCCCTTCGAGAAACGTGTTCGGAGGGCCGGCCGATGTGATCAGCCGGGGAGACGTTTGTTCATTGGGGCGCGGATGGTGGTTGGACGTTGGATCGATCAGGGCGGATTGAGTCGGGGCGGGTTGAGTCTGAAGGTCAGCCAGGCGCCGAGGCAAAAGAGAAGGGCGCTGTAGCAGAAGGCCGTGCGCATCCCCAAGCTGGTCCAAAGTGCGCCGACGAGGGTACTGGACAGGAAATCGCCAATGCCGTTGATGGTGGCCAGTGTGCCAAATGCCATACCGTGGTGCTGCTCGTCCACCAGCTCTGCGCAGAGAGAATCTTCCAACGTCTCTTCAATCGCAACGTAGACCCCGCCCAGCACGAAGATGGCGACAAGGGTCCAAACCGTGATCGGGACAAGGACAATGGTCCAGGCCATGATCGCTGCGAGGGCATAGCCCGTGGCGAGGAGACGATGTTTGGGGTAACGGTCCGCCAACCCGCCGGCCACCCACGCAAACCCTGCATAGCAGATGTTGTGAAGGGTGTAGAGGCCGACGGCGGCGCCGGCCGCCTTGGCGGCCCCCCATTGAGGTGCAAGCTCCCGGGCCGCCAGAAGGATCAGCAGGGTATGGGCGAAATCACCGGCACCAAAGAATCCCACTGCAAGGAGGAACTTGCGGAAGGCGGGAGGCAGACTCCGGAAGCGATCGGTCAGGCTTATGTGTGGGACGGGTGTGCGCGTTTTTTCCTTTACGAGGAACGCGATGCATCCCGTCGCGAGCAGGCCGGGAACGAGGGTCAGGGCAAAGAGGGTGGGGTAGTGATGATGGACGGCATCCAGTAGGAGGAATGCGGTGGCCGGCCCCACGATGGCGCCCAGGGTGTCCATCATGCGTTCGAAGCCGAAGGCGCGTCCGTACGTGTCTCTTGTGACGGCTCCGGCGAGCAACGCTTTGCGCACCGGTGTGCGAATGCCGCGGCCGAGCCATGCCACCGCCCGACTCACCAACACATGCCATGCTGCCGTGGCAAGTCCGAACGACGCCGTGCCCAGGGCAGTGACCAGGTAACCGGTCACTGCCACCCACTTGCGGCGGCGGAGTTTGTCCGTGTAGTAGCCGCTGAGCATTTTGGCCAGGCTGGACAGACCGTCCGAGACCCCCTCGATGAGTCCCAACCAAAACGCTGCCACGCCCATGGTGGCCAAAAAGACCGGCAGGACGGTGGTGGCGATTTCATGGGACCAGTCGCTCAGGAGGGATGCCAGGCCGATGCCCAGGACGGTTCGGTTCAGCCAGCGCGGTCGGTGGGGACTGGTCGCGTCATTCATGGTGCCGGGGGATGAGATGTACGGCGGTGGCTTTGATGTGGGCGTGCACCGTGGCCCCGGGTCGGAGGTCAAGTTCCTCCAGCGCGGGACCGGTGATGAAGGCGTACAGGGGGAAACCGGCATCCAGTTCGACGCATGCCAGCGGGGTGCCCGGCCGGACGGACACCACACGGGCCTTCAGCCGGTTTCGTGCGCTGCTGGGCCGGCCCTCCTCGCGTTGGAGGACCACATCTTCCCCGCGAATGCTGATCAGGACGTGAGGTCCGGGCTCGGACGGTGCCAGCGCCACCAGCCGTGTCCTCCCTGACCCCACCTCAACCGTGGCCAACCCGTCAACCACATGGAGGACGCGGCCGGGCACGAGCGTCTCCACACCGAGAAACCGGGCGACCTCGGGCGCAACGGGCTTTCCGAACACCGCGGTCTTGTCGCCCTGCTGCACCACCCGCCCTTCAAGGAGCACCGTCACGCGGTCGGCCAGGTAGAACGCCTCGGTCAGATCGTGGGTCACCAGAAGGACAGTCAGCCGTTGCTGTCGCTGCAGTTCGCGCACAAGCCACCAGAGCTCCCTGCGCAGGCTGGCGTGCAACGCGCTGAAGGGCTCGTCCAGCAGGACCACCCGGGGCTGGCTAACCAGGGCGCGCACCAGACCCACACGTTGCCGTTCGCCTCCGGACAGGGTGGACGGGAAACGATCCAGGAGAGGTCCGATGCCGGTGACGGAGACGAGCTTCTCGAGCAGGGGACGAAACTGCGGTTCGGGCAGCCGCCGCGCTCGCGCGCTGTAACAAAGGTTGTCGCGTACGGTCAGGTGGGGGAACAGACCGAGCTGCTGGGGGACGTAACCCAGGCCGCGCTGTTCCACCGGGAGACGGGTGATGTCCCTGCCGTCCAATCGGACACAACCCCGTTCCGGCGCCAGCAGCCCGAGCACGGCTTTGAGCAGGGTTGACTTACCGGAGCCTGATGGACCCAGCACGGCGTGACATTCGCCCTCAGCCACGGAGAGCTGAACCTCGTGCAACCGGAACCCACCAGCCGCCACGGTCAGGGACTCCAGCTCAAGCATGGTTCACCCTTCCCAGCAGCCTTCGCGCGGCATAAAGGGCCGTCAGGCCCACGGCGACCAGAATCAGGATCAGCGCCACTGTCCCCTCGATGTCGGCCGAGGCCAGGCGCAAAAAGATGGCGATGGGCAGGGTCTCGGTGCGCATGGCCATCGTGCCGGCCACCATGACCGTGGCACCGAATTCGCCCAGGGCCTTGGCCCAGGACAGGATGAATGCGGCCAGCAAGCCCCTTCGGGCCAGCGGCAGCGTGATGGTGAAAAAGGCATACCAGGGCGTGGCCCCCAGGGTACGTGCCACTGTTTCCAGTTCCTGCGGCACCTCATCGAAAGCGGTCTTGAGCATTCGAACCGCTACACCCAGCACGGTCAAAAACTGCGCCACCACAATGCCGGCGAAGGTGAAAACGATGCGGACGACGTGATTCTGAATCCATTCCCCCAAGGGATGGTTCAGGAAAACCAGGAGCATGGCTCCCAGGGCGGCCGGCGAAACCACGATGGGAAACTCCAGCACGGTATCCACCAGTTCACGCCCCCGAAACCGGTAGCGCGACAGAGCGTAGGCAGCCGGTACGGCCAGCAGGAATGCCAGGGCGGCCGCGATCGTGGCTGCTCCGAGGGAAAGTCGTACCGAGTACAGAACCCGTTCGGACAACAGGGTGGTTCGCAAGGTTGGCGGGTCGAAAAACCAGGCCAGGGAGATCACCAGCCCGCCGTAGATCAGCAGCACTGAGAGCGCGGCAACGATGGTGGTCCGGCGAAGTGTCATTTCCTGATCCATTCGGGCGGTACGCGGTACTCGCCACCCACCGGTTTGGACTCGCCCACCCAGGCCGCGGCCTCTTCGACCGTGGTGAAGTAGCGGTGGCGGGCGAAAATCGCCCGTCCTTCCGGGCCGATCAAAAATTCGATGAACGCTTGTGCGGCCGCGCGGTCTCTGGTGAACCGCGAAACGGCCACAGGGATGTAGCCGATCCTCGGGATTTGCGCCTTCGGGAGGGGTACGGTCTCGATCCGGGCGGGATCCCAATGCTCAAACACGCTCCAGCCGATCACGGCATCCACCATCTTCAGGGAGATGGCCGTGGCGGTTTTTTCGCAGGATTCCGTGTAGTTCACCAGATTGCGCCGGAACGCCTCCTTTTCGGCGGGTGTGAACTCCCTCTCGATGATCTCCACCGCATAGGCACCGACGCACACCCCCTCGGGGTTGGCAATGGCCACCCGCAATCCGGGGCGGGTGAGGTCCCTTAGTGTGCGGATGTTGCGGGGATTGCCCCGCTGCACGTTGATGGCCGGCACCACATACACAACGACCTTTTCGGACTCGGGGAACACGTCGCCGTCGCGTTTGGCCTTCTCCATGTAGTCGGAAGAACCGGGGAAATAAATGTCCCCCTGTCGGGCCAGTTTCATCTGGGAAAGCACATAGCCCGATCCGCCAAACACCAGGTCGACCTTCACACCGGTTTTCTGTTCGTACAATCGCGCAACTTCCTCCGTGGGGGGCCGGGAGGCCGCGCCCGCGTACACGAGCAGCCGATCGGCACCCTGGACGGGCTGCGTCCATAGCCCCGCCACCAGCAGGAGGTTGAGGGCCAGAAGGGAGCCGGTACGCACAGGTTTGAGTCCGGGTTCACCCAACATGGCTGTCATCTATCTGCGTCACTGTTCGAATATTGCGAGCCTGACACCCGGGCGGTTAGCCCGGGCACCGCTGCCGGGCCGGACGCCGAACGAAACGGTCTCGCGCCGGCATGCGCAGATCTTCGCTAACCCGGGCCGGGATGCAAGGCTCGGACATTTCTGTACGAATCGACCGCGAGCTCAACCCGGCCTGCCCGGCAGACATTCGCAAACACACGCAGGAGTCGGGCCCACCCGCAGGCACGGTTTCCGCCAGCAACGTGGGGTAGGGGCCGGCCCGTTCCTGCGGCGAGCAGCGTCTCGGAAGTTCTGCCGGGCACTTGCGCGCGCCGGGACCGGACGGGCACCGCGCCCCCAAACGGGTTGGAAGAGCCAACGTGGCAGGCGGGCGGGTGCGGCGGGTCGTCTGGAGGGTAATTCCCTTCTGCTCCTCCACCATCCGCAACACCCCAAGGCCACGGCCCGGTTGTCCGTGGACGGTGGGGAAACTTCGAGCCAGGGCCTCGTGCGTCGAGCGAGACAACCCGGTCGTGTGGAATCGAACCCGTTCAGCCGGGTCGAGCGCATCCCTGCTGCTGCGCGGCAGCATCAGCAGGCGGACCGATGTGCTCCGAGCGTATTGAGCAGCCCGCACACTGGCCCCCGACATCCAGCCGATCGGGGCGCGGGTTCGTTGCGTGGACCGGGGGTCCGTGGCATGCACCGACCCGCTCTGCCACTGGCCATACAGGCCATCCCTGGCCATTAGGAGGGGCGTGGGGGTTTCCGCCGTGGCGTGTTGTCCGCGCACCTCGACCTTCCGAAACCGGCACGGGTTGGTCGGGAGCGACCATGCCCAATACGAACCGCCGGGTGCGAAGGACGAGAATTCGCGGCCGAACAACCACCCGACGGTACATTCCCTGGTCCGGGCCGGCGCCCGGGCGGTGACGATGTAGGGTGCCGAGCGCCTGCATTCGGTGACGCTAAGGATCGCTCGGGGAATCCATCCATGCCGGGCCGGCTCTGCCTGAAACCAGCCGCGTGTTCCCTGCCGCCGGGCCATCGGGCGAGGCCGTGGATCCGCACCTGCCATATGTCGGGCAATATTTGACAGGGGCACGCCACTGTCAACCACGGCGCCGTTGGACCTGATTACCGTCCGTTCGTGACCTCCGGCATGGGCGCAGGCGTCCCCTTGGAGAGGCCATGCTCCCCGGAGGTTGGTACTTCAGAACCGGAAATCAGGCATCCGGTACGGGAGAGCTTCCAGCCACCTGTTGTAGCAGTCGCCGAACCACGGTGGTGACCTCGCCCAAACAGCATGAGCCTTGCGGGTTGCGGATTTCACAGGCGCAGTGACCCGCTTTGACCTCGGCGGCGATGCGTTGGGGAATGGTGCACCGGCCCGTGGCGCGGATTTCATCAAGCACCATTTTTTCGGTGAAGCCGAAGCAATAGCAGAGGGGCACCGGGTCGGCCGTTTCCTTGAGCCCGATGCGCTCGCGCACATCAGCCCTGGTGAGTACGATTCCGCTCTCGTTGAAGTAGACCACGTCGCACCCGGCGGTGCGACAAAAGTGGAATTGCCCGGCTTCCACGGTTCTCAGGTGTTCCGGTCTGACGTGGTGTTTGAGCGTACGCAACCCCACCGGCCGGCCAGCTTGACCGCAGCGCGGGCAACCGGCCTTCATGGGGCCGGCGGGCTGTACCTCAGCCGGAGCGGGCGATGATTTCGGCGAACAGCACTCGGACATAGGGGGCTTTCAATGACCGGTCCGCATGGCAGGTTCGGCTTTGAACCCGGTTTCATCAATCGCCGCGATGATTTTCTCGGGCGAAATTTTCGTGGCGTCGTATTGCACGACGGCTTCTTTCGCGTCGAAGCTGACCCTGGCTTGCGTCACGCCAGCCTGCTTTTTCAAAACCGCCTGGATGTTCAGCGCGCACGCCGCGCAATCCATGCCGGGGATCTTCACCCGGAGCACGGCAAAGTTCCCATCCGACACAGCGGACGGAGCACAACAGGTGTCCGCGCCCGGCCGAGCGGCTGATAAAACTGCTGAGGAAAGGCTGGGAAAGGCCGCTGTGACCCAAACAAAGACCGTGGCAATCCACAAAACCGCCTTGTTCCATTTCGCCGCCGGCTTGGCTGCGCACGCCGAGCCCGGTTCGCAGGCGGCCTTCGGTTTGCGATAGGTCAAATACCACGCCAGCGCAAGCAGGGCGAGCGTGATGCCCAAAAACACGGGACGCCACTTTTCAAACACGGCGGAAGCGGCGAGCCCGCCCGCGCCCAATGCCACGGCAAGCAGCGGGCCGATGCAGCAGAGAGACGCGGTGATGGCGGCGAGGATGCTGCCGCCCAAACTGGCCGTTCGGAGCGCCTTCGATTTGTCCATAAAACCCTTCATTTTCGATTTCCGGACAAACCTACGGCCTCTACCCGGCTAGAGGGTCAAGGGATTTTTTCGAGGTTCTTTTTCGGAGGGGAGTGATTCCCGCACTCGCTCGATCAGGTCGCAGAATTCGCCTGCGCACTTGCGGGCGCGTGCGGTTTGGCCGGCCCATTGCGCCACGAGGGCTGCCAGTTCCTGCCGGAAGGCTTCCAAAGCCGCGATTCGGGCATCCAACTGCTGCAGATGTCTTTGCGCGATTTCCGCGACGCGGCGGCACGGGCTGCGTCCGCCTTCGCGCAGGTCGAGGATGCTCTTGATTTCTTCCAGGGAGAACCCGAGCCGTTGGGCCTTTTTGATGAACCGGACACGGCGTACGGCCTCCGGCCCGTAAAGCCGGTAGTTGGCGGCAGAGCGCTCCGGCTGGGGCAACAGGCCGAGCCGCTCGTAATAATGCAGCGTTTGGACGCCAACCCCGGCGCGCTTGGCAACTTCACCGACTTTCAGAACAGACGCAGCTTCCGCCTTCACGACTTCGCGTAGAGTTCACCACCTTTCTCGACGAACTGGCGAGATTTTTCTTCCATGCCCTTCTGGAGGGCCTCGTGTTCGGAGAGGCCGTGTTCGGCGGCGTAGCGGCGGACGTCCTCGGTGATCTTCATCGAGCAGAATTGCGGGCCGCACATGCTGCAAAAATGGACCGACTTCGCGGCCCAGCAGTGTCCAGGGGTTGTCAGTGCCTCTTTCTCGCGGAGAGGAGCGCGGCGTCCCGGGAGAGGGCGGCATCATCGACGACTGGGCTGTGACCGAGTTTCGCCCGGGGCATGGGCCGACTTTGCAAAATCCGCGCGCTCCACCGCGCTAACGGCCTGCCGACAACTTCGTCCACGGCCGTCGCGCTCTCGTAGGCAACTTCGGCGCGCACGATGAACGCGTCCCAGACAAGTCTCGCCTTGAAGCCGGCGCGCGATTGGTCAACGCAGCGAATTGACCGGGCACAACGAACTCATGGACTTCGGGATGGAATCCCTGTGATTGTGGAATCCAGACCGTCAAGCCCGTGTCTAAAACTCGAACTGAACTCCGAACACGCCGAAGAACGTCGCCCCCGCATCGAGGCGGGCGGTGTGGCCGGCGGTGGTCGTCTCGAAGTCGGTCAGGTATTGGAACTGCCCGCCGCCGTAGAGCGACCAGCGCTCGGTGAGCGCATAGTTCAACAGGCAACTCGCATATGCGCCGTAGAGCACCTCGGTTTCGGAGGTCGAGCCGCGCGTGGTGACGGGACTGCCGCCGCCGGGCGTGGTCGTGTCCGTGAAGTCGTAGTCCAGCGTGGCTGGCGCGAGCACAAATCCGCCGCTCACATTCAAGGCCCAGCGTTTGCCCAAATCCCATTCCGCAAACGGCCCAAGGCGGATGCCGAACAGCGAGCCGGAAAGTTCGTCCTGCGTGGCGAGCGTGGCGGTGGCGCTGCCGACGGTTCGCGTGGGGGAATCACTCAGCAGCGGGCCAGGGCCGCCGAACGTTCCGGCGTAGGGCGCGGCGGGCGGCAGCACGCCGTTGAGGGCATAGCTGTCGGTGATTTGCGAGGTGGTGATGGCTTGAGAACGGCAGGCGCTGATGCCGATGTCGGTGTAGCTGAAGGCCGCTTCGAATCCTCACCGGGCTTTGCCGCTTGTTCCGAGTTCGCCGAGCACGCGCTGGCAGGTCAGTTCCAAGCCCATCTGCGGGTCGTCGGTCGCACCGGAGATGGCGGAGGGCGAGGTGGTCAGAGTGCTGTGGAATTGGAGCGTGTCGCCCACGACCTGGCCGGAGTTCTGGTAACCCCAGTTCCAGGTCAGCCCGCCGTCGTTGCCGCTGCTGTCCACGCGCACGTAGCCGTCGTCGTAGGTGCGGTCAATGCCGCCGCCGGTGGCCGGGCCGGGGTTGCTGCTCGCCGCCGCGCCGCCGCTGCGCGAGAAGTCGGCCTTGAAGTTGAGGACGAAGCGCGCGCCGAGGCTGAAGCGGTTCGGATTGTTGTTCGCGGGATTGGCTTGCGCCCACGCGCCGAGGGGAGTGGCGACCGCGACCAGACTGGTGATGAAAATCGTTTTCATGGTGTTCAGTTTTCGAGAGTTGACTCAGGGCATTTCCACCACGCGATAGAATCGCGCGCCGACACTGGCAGGTTTGCTTTCCGTCTTGGGCGGCCCGTCGTCATACCATTGCGTGCGGGTGGCGGCGGCCGTGAGGACCGGCTGTGCGGTTTTCCAGGTGACGGAATCGGCGCTGTATTGCACGGCGTAACGGCGTCCGGGCGTGGTGGTGAATTCGATGAGGAAACGCCCGTTGGCAAGCTCTGCGCTGCGGTCGGTGACCTGGAGGATCGTGCCGGTCGGCGCGGCGGGAGGCGTGGCGGTGGAGGCCTCCGCAGTGTAGGTCGGCGCAGCGAGCGTGCCGCGGGTGGCCCGGTAGAATTCGACGACAAAATCCACGCTCGCCCCGGCGGCCAGCGGCAGGTCGTATTGCAGGAACGGCGTGCCATTGGTCGTGCCGCTGGCGTTGAACACGGTGGCGTTCGTGGCGAGCGCGCTGATGAGAATGCGCGCGGCCGACACGCCATTCGTGCCCTGGTTGGTGAGCCGGATGGTCTGCTCGCAAAGGCCAGTCTGCGGATTGATGACCACGCCTGAGAGCGGCGTCACCGTGAGATTAGCCGCGCCGCTGCAGGGTGAACTCGCTTCCTCCACGATGACCAACTGCTTGGGTTCACTGCCATTCTGCGCCCCGAACTGCATGGGGATCGCCGGCCCGACCCAGTTCAACGTGGTCGTGCTGAAGATGCGCACGCTGTCGCTGCCGCGAAACGACACCAGACCGAGACTGCCATCGGCGGTGAGGTCAATGCCGTAAGCCCCGGACTGCGTGGTGTCAACCATGTTGGTCACGAACGTGACCACCGGATTTGTGCCGCTGCGGTCCACACTATGAACGAGCACGTCTTGTCCTTGGTCCACGCTGAAGAGACGGCTGCCATCGGGGCTGATGACGATGCCGCGCTCGCCGAGCCACGTGGACAGCCCGAGTGAAATCACGTCATGGACCGGATTGTTGCTGGCGCGCACGGCGCTGTTGCGGGCGAAGACGAACTGGCCGTCTGGCGTCACCACCAGCTCGCGTGTCGAGACGCCCGGCGCATCCGCGAAATAGGACTGCGTGGGCACGTCCACGATGTAAATCCGCCTCGCGCGCGCGCCCACATAAAGCCGGTTCCCGTCGGGCGAAATAGCGATGCCCTCGGGCGAGGCGGCGCTGTCGAGAATGACTTCCTTCACGATGTTCCCCGACGGCAGGTCCACAAAGACCACCGTGCCATCGCCGTTTCCCGAGCCGCCATTCTTCATCGCCACGTAAAGGCGCGCGCCGTCAGGGCTGACCACCACGTCGTAGGGCTCGGTGGCGGTGACGTTCGTGCTCGCGCCCAGGTCAATCGTCTGCACCACCGTCCTGGTGGCCGTGGCGATGACCGAGATGGTGTTATCAAATCGGTTCGCCACAAACACCCGCGAGCCATCGGGACTGGCGGCAATCCCGCGCGGGTCGTCGCCCACTGGAATGACAGCCACCACGCTTTGGCAGGTCAGGTCCACCACCCAAACATCATCGGAACTGGTGTTGGAAATGTAGGCGACCGGAGCGGCGTTCAAGAGAAACGAGCCGGCACACAATGCCAGCCCGCAAAGAGGTCCGATAGATTTCAGTAGGCGGCACTATCGAAGCCGCCGGTGGAGGTCAACATGAAATCCACCGGCTCGGGAACGAGCCCCTGAATCCTTAGCCAGCAATTGGGGCGGGGGTGCAAAGGGTGTTTTCGAATCGGAGGAATCTCTAAACGGGATCGGGTAGGGCTCCGTGGCCCATCGGTGAGGTCTCTGTGGCCGATCGGGGAGGGGTCGTCCGGGCGCCGGAAGGGCCGCAGGGCCGTGCCAGGGTGGTTTTTTCCAAGATGCGGGCATGCTCCGCCCTGGCTGCCAGGGGCGGTCGGCGCGCGCGGGGTTTGTGCCGTGGCTCCAGTTCAGCCGGAGGGCACCGCCGCTTCCGCCGCCCCGGCCCGCCACCAGCGCGCTTGCCACTGGTGCCACCAGTCCAGTCCGGGCAGGGCGCGGATTTTTTGCCAGAGGTCAAACTGCTGGGCCAGCGCTTCCAGGGCGGGCAATCCGCCCAGGGTGGACTGCTTGCGGGCGGGGACAAACTCGAAGCGGATCCTGGGCGAGCGTTTGGTGAAAGTCGGCATGCTTCATTGAGGCACGGCGCGCGAGGATATTCAACGCCGAACCCAAAAAATATTCACCCGCCGGTGCAATACTTCAGGCGATGGCTAAGGTTTGGGGGAGTGGCAGGGTCTCCATGCCTGCCCGAAGCCGTGGCCGTGCGAGTGACGCCGCAATTCCATTGGACAAACCCCGGCCCTGCCTCCATATTGCCGCCATGTCGTTTGCAAAACTGGGGCTGAAACCAGCCCTCCTACAGGCGGTCGAAGCCCTGGGTTATTCTGAGCCGACCCCCATTCAAGAGCGTGCCATCCCCGTGATTCTGTCCGGGCGTGACCTTCTGGGTAGCGCCCAAACCGGCACCGGAAAAACGGCCGCATTCGGTCTACCCATCCTTCAGCAACTGGGCGATCATGCCCACGGTCCACGGGCGCTGGTCCTCGAACCCACCCGGGAACTGGCCGGGCAGGTGGAGACGGCGTTGCGCGAGTTCGCCCGCTTCACCCCGCTGCGTGTGGGGTTGGTCCATGGCGGCGTCGGTTACGGCCGCCAAAACGAGGTTCTCCGACGTGGCGTGGATGTGCTCGTGGCCACACCCGGTCGGTTGCTGGACCATTTGGAGCGGGGAACCTGTCGGCTGGATCGGCTGACCCACGTGGTGCTCGACGAGGCGGATCGGATGCTGGACATGGGGTTCCTCCCCGACGTGAAGGCCATCCTCCAGCAATGCCCGGAGGCACGTCAAACCCTGTTGTTCTCCGCCACCTTGCCGCCTGCGATCCTCGGGCTCATCCGCGGGGCCATGAAGGACCCGGAGACGGTCCGCATTGGCCAACACCGCACCCCTGCCGAAACCGTGACGCACCGGCTCTACCCCGTCGCCTCCGCCCAAAAGGAGGCATTGCTGCTGACGCTGCTCGACCGGCTGAACCATGATTCGGCCATTGTATTCTGCCGGACCAAACAAGGTGCGGACCGTCTGGCGACCCTGTTACGGGCTCATGACCACGCCGTGGCGGTCTTGCATGCCGACCGGACGCAAATCGAAAGGGAACGTGCGCTGCGTGGCTTTCGGTCGGGCCAGTACGACGTACTGGTGGCCACCGATATTGCCAGCCGGGGGCTGGACATTCCGGAGGTCAGTCATGTGATCAACTTCGACGTGCCCTTGCATCCGGAAGATTACGTGCACCGCATCGGCCGCACGGGCCGGGCCCGGGCCCGGGGCGAAGCCCTGACACTGATGACCGCCGAAGATGTCCGCCACGTCCGGGCCATCGAGGGGTTCATCAGGCAATCCATTCCCGTGGAGCGTTTGGAAGGATTTGAATACCGCTACACTGCCCTGTTCGACGCTGCAACCAGGTCCGCACAAGGCCGTCCGCGGTGGAATCGGGGTGCCCGCGGAGGACGGATTCGCGGCGGCTACAGCTACGCCCCCGGCCGGCGTTGAAGCTGACCGCGTTCGCCAGACGCAGGGCCGGATTCGCGCCTCAAAAATGCGCCACCGCTGGTGAGCGGACCGCAACGACCAGCCGGGTCCCTTGACCCTCGTATGGGGCATTTACGGGCGTGACCATGTCGGGCTGATCCAGTTTCGTTTTGCACCGCCTCCCGATGGGCCCCAATCTGAAAGCATGAAAGCAGTCATTTTGGCCGCCGGCCGCGGAACGCGCATGCGGGAACTGACCCGGGCACTGCCCAAGCCCATGCTGCGCGTCCAGGGTCGGCCGATTCTGGAACATATCGTGGAGGGATTGGTCCGGGCCGGTATTGGGGAGATTTTCATCGTCACTGGCTTTCAAGCCGAGATGATCGAACAGCATTTTGCTGATGGCTCCCGCTGGGGCGCCCATATCGCCTTTGGCCGCCAGACGGTCCAAAACGGGACCGGCAAGGCCCCCGAACCAGCCCGGCCCTTCATTGGTGATTCGCCCTTTCTGCTCACCTACGGGGACATCCTGGTCCGACCCGAAACGTACCAGGACGTTCGCACCCGCTTCGAAAAGAGTCCCTGTGACGGGGTGGTCACCGTCACCCGGGGCGAGGACGTCCGGCAGGGTGGGCTGGCCCTGTTTGACGACGCGTTCCGGTTGCATCGCATTGTGGAGAAGCCCTCGGCGGACGAACTGGCAGCCCTCCAACGCGACGGCTGGCTCGGCCCCGACGGTCCCTTCTGGTACAACGCCGGCATCTACGCGTTCCGGCCCGTGCTATTCGATTTCCTGAGCCGGCTCCAGCTCTCGCCCCGGGGCGAATACGAGCTGACCGACGCCATCAACGCCATGGCGGCCGCCGGACTGCGCCTGCTCGGGTTGCCCATCGCGGGACGATGGGTGGACGTGCGCGATCCCGAGGTACTCCGACGGCTGGAGGCCGAGTCGTTTTCCTCCTGAGAATGGATGGACTGCCGGTAAGGGCCGCAAACCCGGCTTCAATCCGCAACGGCCGGTCGGCAGTCGCCGCTGCCGGGGCCCGTGAGGTCCCTGGACCACGCATTTGCTGCAGAGCCGAATACCCGGAATTCATCCCGACGACCGACAGTCTACCAAACGTAACGGGGCGGATGTACCGGGCCGAGGCCGTGTTTCTCGAGCAGCTGCATGAACCGCTCGATGCCGCGCTTCTCATCGTCGCCAAGGTGATAATGGATGTGCCAACCCAGGTAGTCGCGGCGAAAGTCCGGCGTGTATTCGGTGCGCTCGCGTACGATGAAGTCCAGGGTTTCCAATCCGAAATCGCGGGTTTCCCGAAGCACGCGGCGGAGGGCGGTGTGGTCCACCGCCCGGCGCATCGCCCAGACCGCGAAAACAAACGGCAGGCGGGTCAGCTCGTACCACGCGTATCCGAGGTCGAAGATCTGGTGGTCGTGGGGCGCAAACAGAAAATCCAGGGCCGCATCGCCAATCAACAGGACGTTGTCCAGGTGCGGTGCAGCCGAGAGATCCTCCAGCGGCTGGAATCGGGGTTGCAGGCCGCGTTCGGCCAGGAGAACCCGCAGCAACGTGACGCTGGTGAGCGAGCCGGCATCGTAATACACGGTCTGCATCTGTTCCAGGGGCTGGCGGTGGGCAAGGAAAACGCTCTTCACCTCACCCAGACAGGCCACAGCCACCCCGTCCAGGATGTCGTAATCGTCATGCCATAGCGGTTCCACCACGCTCACCAGGGCGGCGTCCAGCTGCCCTTCTTGCAGCATGCGCGCCAGCTCCGCCGGCGTGGCAAAAACCAGTTCGTTCTCGATCCCGCGGCACAATGGCGCCGTGTTCAGCGCACGCACGCACCCCACACGAAAGGGATGCAGCCTGCTGCCCGGCTGGCCAGCCCCGGCATTCGAGTTCACAGGTTCCGAGCGACAACCGTGCTGGCCCGGGCCGGATGGAAAGGGTCGGTGTCCATCACCGGTTGCGCCCGTGTCGCCGGGTCTGTTTCCGTTTCCAGTCATCTTTGTGTGACCTCCTGTTGAAGGGCAGGGTACCGGTCCGGATCGGGATCGCACAACCCCGGCGGCGCCCCTGTGGCCGCCCGTTCTCCGCTTCGCAACCGCATCCCCGGGAAGGATTGGGCACCGGCGATCCCCGGCAACGCGGACGCCACCGAATCGCGGCTCCAGCATGAATCTCGCCATCCGCGAAGCGTGTCCGACCTCGCGAATGGTCCCACCGCACAAATCGTGGCTCACTCTGGTGTTCCGAATCAGAGCTCGAGCGGGCTCGGTTCAGTCCGCGTAGGCTTCGAGCTCGGCGCAGGAGCTGAAGCTCTGTGCCGGATTGTCGCCGCAAGCGGGTCGACCGATCACTCGAACCGCCACAGCCTCGATGGCGTTCGAAAACCGCACTTCGAAGCCCTCACCCGGGCGCAGCCCGGCCGCATCCGTGGCCGAGGCAGCCGGATACGAGTCCAACCTCGCCACGGTTTCCCAGGGCCCGTCCGGGATGCGGCGGATCTGTACCCGCGGTTTCCCTTCCGTAACGTCGAACCAGCCCCCGTCGTGGAAGGTCCGACCATGGCGAAATACCACACGGCTGATGCGCGCGGGGCGGGGCAATTCCACGGCATACCAGTCTTCGTCAGCCTTTGCGCCATCGTAGGTCACCACGATACTGTCCGGGTTTCCGTCCACGATGGACCCGGGCTGGTTTCCGGGGCGCGACCGGCTTTCCCGGCCGCCCAATAATAGGGAAAGACGCCGTTGCCAACCGGGTTCGGGGCCCCACAGCCACACGCGATACTCCCCGCCACCGGCACCGGCGTCGGCAAAGGGAACCAGCACGGCTTCCACCCGCTGCCCATCCCGGCCCTGCAGTGCGCGAGTGCGAAGCCGCAGGTGTCCTTCGCCGTCATACGAACATGTGCCGTCCATGGGAACGGTCCACCCAAGGGCAGCCAGCGGAGGCAGACCGGGATTGAGACCCCCATCACAAGCCATCACGAAAGGTCCCCAACACAGCGCCGACCGGCCACGGTTGCCATAGGTCCCGGGCACCAGCTGCGTCCCCAGTCGAAAGCGCAGTTCCACCTCGTCGCCGCTGCGCCATAAGCGAGCCGGCACGTCAACCCAGCCCTGCGCCATTCGGACCTCAAGAGGCTTACCACCCACCAGAACCCACACCGGATCCGCCCACTCGGGAGCTCGAATACGAAGACCAAACCGCACCGGCTCTGACAGGCCGAACGCAAGCACGGATCTGCCGTGCAAAGGAAACTCGCTGCGCTGCTCGACGGCAAGCTCCCTCCCGTTCAAGAGCAACCGGGCTCGGCAACTCTCAAAGGTAAGGATCGTCAGCACGGGTTCCCGTGCTGCCCCATGGAGAATTCCGTAGGTGACCATGGGAGCCAGCGCCAACCCGCGCGGACCACTCGATGCGCAACAGTTGATGCCCGCCACACCATGCTGTACGGCACCGTACGCCTTGTGGCCCTCCAGGGGGGTGAAATAGCACCAGGTCCGGCCCGACGGATGCTGGGCGGCGGTCAGGTGATTGTACAGGGTTCGCTCCAGCTCGCGCGCAAATCGGGCGTCGCCGGTGAGTCGCAGCAACTGCAGGTTGAGCTGCAACCAGGTGACCGTCACGCAGGTTTCGGCCACGTGGGCACCCTCATGGTTGGGCAGCTCATGGTCGCCCCGAAAGTGCTCGCCCTGACTGGCGCTGCCCGTCACGTACAATCGGCGCTCCACAATGTCTTCCCAGGCAGCCAGCACCGCCCTGAGATGGTCCGGATCGCCCGTGACCCGATACAGCTCGCACAACCCCACGAGATTGGACAGCATCTCGTACGCCTTCCCGTTGGCGGTGCGATCCACCCGACCGTGGGAAAGCAGGGCCGACAGAATCCGCGGTCCGCCGGGCTCTTCCCATGCACGCACCAGATATCGCGCAAAATCCAGATACCGCTGATCCCCCGTCCGACGATACAGGCGCACCATGGGTTCTAGCACACTGGTGGCGGCCATGCCCATGTGCGTGCCTGCCTTCAGGATGCTTTTTTCAGCCGGAAACGTGCGCACCAGCAGGTCGCCCATCCTGCGACACGCCAACAGGGCCGCTTCAGAGCCGGTGTACTCGTGATAGGTCAGCAGCCCGATGAGATTGTATTTGTGCGACCAGACGTCCCAGTCGGCGCCCGGGTACAACCCGAAGCGGTGCCCGGGATCATACGTGCCGAGATATCCGTCGGGTTCCTGGGTGCGGAGCAATTCGTTCACCGTATGGTCGAGCCTGGTCTTGAGTGCGGGATCACCGGAATTGGCCCACGCCAGCGTGGCCGCGTGCAACCACTTGCCGATATGCTCGCCGATCCATGGATGTTCCCCCGGCCGCCGCCGATAACCGGCCAGCAACGTGTCCAGGTCAACCTCCATCAGCCGTTGCACGCGATTACTCTCAACCCGTCGTCCCAGCCAGCCCTCCAGCCGGACCTCGCCCGGATCGACCAACGCCAACGCGTCCGGGATTCGTGGATCGACAGGGCAGGGGAGTGCACGACTCGGTTCACCGGCGCCGGCACCCTGTGGATGCAGAAAAGCGGTCGTCGCGACAACCCAAACCAGGAGCATTCGTTTCATCGGCCGGCAGCGTGAGCCGCCAGGAGGGCCATGGCAACCCTGCGGTGGCCCCCGACGACGGCCGTCGATCAGCGCCGGTTTTCGGGGGCGCCGTCTCCGGGCCCGGATGATATGCGTCATTGCCCGTCTTGCGGCGATTCGGTACGGTCATGGGCGCCATGGCGCGGCGCCGCCGGCGCCGCCCGGACGCGGATCCAAGGTCATCCATGAGAGACAGCGTACTCATCGTGGGGTCCACCGCTCTGGATTCCATCCGAACGCCTCGCGGCAGCCGGGATCGGCTGTTGGGCGGTTCGGCCAGCTATGCCGCGGTGGCCGCCAGCTTTTTCGCACCCACGCGGTTGGTGGGCGTGGTGGGAGACGATTTCCCGTCGCGCTACCGGGCACTCTACCAGCGCCACGGAATCGACCTGGCGGGATTGCAGCAACGAGCCGGCAAGACCTTTCATTGGGCGGGGGAATACGAACCCAACATGAACCGGAGGCACACCCTGTTGACCGAGCTGGGGGTGTTTGCCGAGTTCCGACCCGACCTGCCCGAACCCTATCGCAGGTCCGACTGGGTATTGTTGGGCAACATTGCTCCCGGTTTGCAGTTGCATGTACTGAGACAGCTGGCCCGGCCCCGGTTCATCGCCGCCGATACCATGGACCTGTGGATCGAGACAGCCCGGGATGAGTTGTTGAAGCTCCTGCGGCAGGTGGACCTTTTCATCCTGAACGACGGCGAGGCGGCTCAATTGACCGGTGAAACCAACGTGGTGGCGGCTTTGCGGCGGCTTCACGCGCTGGGCCCTCGCTTTGTGATCATCAAGAAAGGGGAGCACGGCGCGATCCTCTCGGACGGCGATGGGTTCTTCGTGGCCCCCGCCTTTCCGCTGGCCCGGGTGGTGGATCCCACGGGCGCGGGCGATACCTTCGCCGGCGCACTGATGGGCTATCTGGCCCGGAGCCGTGGCAGCTTGGAAACCCGCCTCCGTCGGGCCATGCTCTACGGCAGTGTCGTGGCCAGCTATTGCTGCGAAGGGTTCGGGCTTACCCGGCTCGACCGCATTCGGCGGGAGGACATCGAGCAACGGGCAAATCTACTGCGTCAGTACGCCCGAATCTGATCTCTGCCAGCAAAAGCGGTTCATGCAGCAGGTACAAGCGGGCCGGGAAGATACGTCGGCCGCGCCCTCCCCGGAACCGGGGGAAACCCGGTCAGGACCGGGTTCGGCTGCGTCCGGACTTCATCCCAACCGGGTTCCTTTAAGGCTCCAAGGGAGGCACGTCCACCCAGGCACGGCGCTGCCATGACTCCAGGCCTTTCTCGGCCAGTTGTACCCCCTTGGCGCCTTCGAGGAGGTTCCAACGGAACGGTTCGTCCCACACCACGTGCCGGAGGAACAGTTCCCACTGCACCTTGAAGGCGTTGTCGTAGTTTTCGTAATCCGGCACGCGTAGCCAGTGCTCGTAAAAGTTGATCGGATTCGGCAGGTCGGGGTTCCACACCGGCCGCGGCGTGGCGTGAGCGGGCTGGATCCAGCAGTCCCGCAGTCCGGCGACCGCCGATCCACGGGTCCCGTCCACCTGGATGGTCAGGAGATCGTCGCGCCGGACCCGCACGCACCAGGAGGAGTTGAAGTGCGCAATGATGCCATTCTCCAACTCGAAGGTTGCGTAGGCCGCGTCGTCAGCGGTGCAGCGGTAGGGCCGTCCCTGTTCATCCCACCGTTGCTTGATGTGGGTGGCGCCCAGGCAGGAAACGGCCTTGACCGGGGCAAAGAGATTGTCGAGCACGTACCGCCAGTGACAAAGCATGTCCACAATGATCCCGCCATCGTCCTCCTTCCGATAGTTCCAGGAGGGCCGCTGGGCCGGCACGTGCTCGCCGTCAAACACCCAATAACCGAATTCACCCCGAACGGACAGGATCTCCCCGAAGAAGCCGGATTGCACCAGCATTTGGAGCTTCCGCAGCCCCGGCAACCAGAGCTTGTCCTGAACCACGCCGTGCTTTACGCCGGCCTGCCTGGCCTTTTGATAGAGTTCGTAGGCCGTGGCGGTGTTGGTGGCCGTGGGTTTTTCACAGTAGACGTGTTTACCCGCTGCGAGGGCCTTGAGGACGGAACCGGCCCGCAATCCGGTGGTCTGGGCGTCGAAGTAGATCTGGTTCTGCGGATCGGAAAGGGCCGCGTCCAGGTCGGTGGTCCAACGCACGTTCTCGCCCATGGCAGCAAGTTTCTCCAGCTTGGCCGGGTTGCGTCCCACCAGGACGGGGCGCGGCAGGATCACCTCATCTTCACCCCGACGGACACCCCCCTGTTTGATGATGGCCAGGATGGACCGGATGTAGTGCTGGTTGGTGCCCATCCGGCCCGTGACACCGTTCATGATGATGCCAATGGTGTGCGTTTTCATGGTGTTCGAACGGTCATCAGTTCGGGTTATAGCAAACCCTTCCTGCCCGGACTGGTAGCCGTGCCCGGGTACGCTTCAGGCGGGTTTGGCGGTGCATTGGGGCCGGGCGCCGGGCGGCAGTGGCGGCGCCTCAATCCCGGCCCGTGGCAGTGTACCCTCCAACTCCTGCCGCCAATGCGCCACGTCGCCGGCCGGGCCGTACACATAAATCATCCGCAACGGTGTATCGCCAATGTTGGTCAATTGATGGTAGACCTTCGGCGGGATATACACCGCCTGACCACCGGTCACGACCCGGCGTTCCTCGCCCAGACACATCTCACCGGTACCCTCGAGGATGAAATAGACCTCCTCCTGGTCCTGGTTATGCCACGGGACCTGTCCCCCCTGGGGGTCAAGCGTTACGTAGCCCATGCAGAAATTCCGACACTGAATGGGGGCCACACCTCCGACAAGGTTCTGCGTGCGACGTCGCGCGGGGTACCGTCGACCCTCGATTTCACGCAAGTCCGATATGATCATGGCGCGTCAGGCTTACGCATGCAGCGGGGCCCCGTCAAGCTTGACCGGCCGGAATCCTACCCGGGTCAGGGGGCCATGCAGAACGCAGGGCAGGGGAGGGCCGGACGCCCGGACGGCCGTTTCACGGGAAAAACGGGCGCAGGATCTGGCCGGCAATCTGCACCGCCCGTTTCCGCCCTTCCAGGCTTTGTCCGAAGGTGTCGTCCTCCACCTCGATGCAGACCGGGCCCGTGTACCCGATTTCGTAAAGCTTCGCCATGAATCGCGCCCAGTTGATCTCCCCAAAGCCGGGAATGCGCGGCGTGTGCCAGAGCTTCGGGTAGGCAAACGTGCCCACCTCATTGAGCTTGTCCGCATGGACCTGGACATCCTTGGCATGGACGTGGAACAGGCGATTCTTGAATTCGGCCAGGGGCGCGATCGGATCCATCCTCTGCAGCACCAGGTGGGACGGATCGTAGTTAAGCCCAAAGTATTCAGAGGGAATCTCTTCGAACATGCGTCGCCAAATGACCGGCGTGGTGGCCAGGTTTTTACCCCCCGGCCATTCATCGCGGGTGAACAGCATTGGGCAGTTTTCAATGCCGATCCGGACGTTTTGTTCCTCGGCAAAGGCGATGAGGGGCTTCCAGGTCTTGAGGAACCGCGGCCAGTTCTCTTCCACGGTCCGCCGCCAATCGCGCCCAATGAAGGTATTGACCTGACGAACCCCCAGAAGGCTGGCGGCCCGGATCACCCGCTTGAGATGGTCCACTGCCGCCCGGGCCACGCCCGGATTGGGGTCCAACGGGTTGGGGTAGTAGCCCAGCCCGCTGATGGTCACCCCGTGCTGGGCACACAGCGCATTGATGTCGTCGGCCTGTGCCTGCGTGAACGCGATCACGTTCACGTGCGTCACCCCCGCAAAGCGGCGCTCGGCCCTGCCGGGGGGCCAACACATTAATTCCACGCAGCTGAATCCTTCCGCGGCGGCGAAGGCCAGGACCTCGTTGAGCGTCAACTCGGGCAGGATGGCAGATACGAACCCCAGTTTCATGGTCGTCCCTATGGTTGGCAGGTCAGCGCCGTCATTCGCGGTTGCCCGGATCCGCCCCGGACCGCTCCCTTATTCTGTACCCCGGCCGCGGTTCCCGTGGCAATGCCAATCGGCAGGGAATATCGCGCCCTCCAGCCGGGATCGATTTGGGGTCTCCGGTTCGGTAGCAGTTTGCCAAACTTTCATCAGGCGTGCCGATCGGGCGGGGTCGGGGCATGGACGCGGCGGGTCGGCCGTTCTTGAGATGGGATCCGGAACGGCACCCGGAACGTGGCCGACACGGCCGCCGGCCGCGTGGCGTGAAGGTTTGCTCTTTTCTTCCCCCGGTTCACGGTTAATTTGGAGGTTCAACAGAGCCGAGACACGCGAATGTCGATGGAGCCGAGCCTGATTCGAAACTTTTGCATCATCGCCCATGTGGACCATGGGAAGACGACCCTTTCGGATCGTCTGCTGCACCGGACCGGGACCATTTCCGACCGGGAGATGCAGGAGCAGTTGCTGGACTCCATGGACCTGGAGCGGGAGCGGGGTATTACCATCAAGGCCCACCCCGTCACGATGTACTACACCGCCCGCAACGGGAAGCGCTACGAGCTGAACCTCATCGACACACCCGGACACGTAGACTTCTCCTACGAGGTGTCGCGGAGCCTTCGGGCGTGCGAAGGCGCTCTACTGGTCGTTGACGCAGCCCAGGGCGTGGAGGCGCAGACCGTGGCCAATGTGCACTTGGCCATGAAACAAAACCTCACCATCATCCCCGTGATCAACAAGATCGATCTGCCCCACGCCAACATCCCCCTGGTCCGGCAGCAGTTGGAGGACATCCTGGCCATCCCGGCAGACTCGGCCATCCTGGCCTCCGCCAAGGAGGGCATCGGCACGGACGAAATCCTCGAAGCAATTGTCGAGCGAATTCCACCTCCGCAGCCCACCGGTGCGCCCAGTCTGCAGGCGCTTGCTTTCGACTCCTACTTTGACACCTACAAGGGCGTGGTGGTCTACGTCAGGGTCTTCAACGGGGAGCTTCGACCGGGCATGCAGATCCGGTTGCTTCATTCGGGTCAAACCTACGAGGTGAAGGAGGTCGGAAGCTTCAACCCCAAACCCTACGTCCGAGACCGGCTGGGTGTTGGGGAAACCGGCTACCTGGCCGCGGGTATCAAGAGCCCTTTCGAGGTGAAGCTGGGCGACACCATCACGGACGCCCGGATCCCTTCGCCGGCGTTGCCCGGTTTCCAAGAGGTCCGGCCAATGGTCTTCAGCGGGATCTATCCCATCAACACCGCGGATTACGAGCACCTGAAGGCCAGCATGGCCAAGCTGCAGCTCAACGACCCTGCGTTTGTGTATCAGCCCGAAACCAGCGTCGCTCTGGGGTTCGGCTTCCGTTGCGGGTTCCTGGGGCTGTTGCACATGGAGATCGTACAGGAACGGCTCCGCCGGGAATACAATCTCGACATCATTGCCACCTATCCCAGCGTGGTGTACCGGGTCCACCTCACCAACGGCACGGTCAAGGAGGTGGACAACCCGGCGCATATGCCCGAACCGAATTACATTGCGCAGATCGAGGAACCGATCATCCGGGCCTACATCCTGTGCCCCAACGAGTACATCGGCGACCTGCTCCTGCTGATCACCGAGAAACGCGGCGTGGTGGAAAACACCGAAACCCTGGATCCGCGACGCGTGATGCTCACGGCCCGCCTGCCCCTGAATGAGATCCTCATCGACTTTCACGACCGTATCAAAAGCATCACCCACGGTTACGGCTCCATGGATTATGAGCACGCGGGCTACATGCCCTCGGACATGGTGAAACTCGACATGTTGGTCAACGGCGAGCCGGTGGATGCGTTTTCCTGCATTGTTCACCGCGACAAGGCCGAGAGCCGGGGCCGACTGCTGGCCGCGAAGCTCAAGGAGGTGATTCCGCGACACCAGTTCCAGGTGGCCATTCAGGCGGCCATTGGCGGCCGCATCATTGCCCGCGAGACCGTCAGCGCGCTGCGCAAGGACGTAACAGCCAAATGCTACGGCGGTGACATCACGCGAAAGCGCAAGCTGCTCGAGCGGCAAAAGGAAGGGAAGAAACGTATGAAAGCGATCGGTTCGGTCCACATCCCTCAGGAAGCCTTCATCGAGGTACTCAAGACCGGCTGAGCTGCGTGCGGATCAAGAATCCCGAAATCCATCCGGAAGGGAGCGTAGACCCATGCTGTGGCTCCGCTGGTTGTTTTCCCGGACCGTTCGTGACGCCCTCAATCTCTGCCGGCACGTCGAGCGGTTGACTCATGCGCAGGCCGACCTGTTGAGTCCGGCCGCCCGCGAAGGCCTGCAAAAGGCCACCGCTGAACTGCGCAAGGTGCTGCGCGAAAGCGGCAACCCCATCGCACTTCGTGAGCAAATGGACGCCGTGGAGGAAGCCGCCCACCAGTGGCTGCTGCGGTATCCGCACCCACGGCTCCGCGAGAATTTTGAAGTCCTGTTGGTCGCCCTGGCCGTGGCCATGGGGATTCGGACCTTTTTCCTGCAACCCTTCGCCATCCCCACCGGGTCCATGCAGCCCACGCTCTTCGGGGTGACCTCGATCAACCTGCTCCAGTACCCGGGCTTTCAACCGCCCCGGGGCTGGGAACGAATCCGCGAATGGTTCGCGGGCGTTTCCTATGTGCGGGTGGTGGCCAGGACCGACGGGCCCATCCAGCGGGTTGACCCGCCCCTGCGGCTGCTGTTCTTCAACCTGAAACAGACGCTCTGGATCGGGGGCGTGCCCCACACCATTTGGTTCCCCCCGGACACGGGACAGGTGGACATTGCCGTCCGGGGCGGGCTCCGACCGGGCCAATTCTTCCGCAAGGGCGAGACCGTCCTCCACGTGCGCGTGCAAAGCGGTGACCACCTGTTTGTGGATCGGTTCACGTACAACTTCAGACTGCCCCGACGGGGGGAGATCATCGTGTTCGAAACCGCCGGTATCCAGGGCCTGCCCCAGGACCAATACTACATCAAACGGCTCGTGGCGCTGGGAGGCGAACGGGTCCAGATCGGTCAGGACCGGCACCTGATCATCAATGGGCGGCGGCTCAACCATCTCACATCGGGCTTCGATCTGGTTTACAGCTTCGACCCATCCGAACCGCCCCGTGACAGTCACTATTCCGGCCATGTGGATGGTCAACGCCTGGCACCCCTGTTCTATGAACATCCCGACGGTGTGGTGGTGCCCCCCGGCCATTACCTGGTGATGGGCGATAATACCCTCAACAGCCTGGATTCGAGGGCCTGGGGCCCTCTACCGGCCCGTAACGTCATCGGGCGGTTCTGGTTCGTCTATTGGCCCATTACCGAGCGGTTCGGTTGGGTGCCCCGGTGATGCCTGACCAAGATCCCAAGCCACAGACAGCTCCGGTACCACGCCGCCAAAAGCGGACCCGAAAACGAAGTCGTCCAATGGCCCTGGCCCGGCCAGGGATCCATGAAACTATCCGGCTTTCGGGTCCCGGGAGCCTTTTGGATTCCCACAAAGCTCAGCCCCCTTTCCAAGATGGGGGAGGGGGGCCAAAACCTGCTTTGCTTCGGGTTCAGAAGCACCTTCGCGCGTCCTGTTGTTCACTTGAACGTCCAAGCCGAACTCCTGCCACGGTCCACCCGGGCGTGCCTGGCTCTCGAGGGTTGAACCTCTCGGAAGACGGAGTGCCAACGATGGGTTTCCCAGCGCTCGAGGCTCCCGAAAACCACACCAGCGATATCGACTCAACTTGACGGCAACGTTCGAATCGACGCCCTTCCGCTCAGCCACCAGACTGCGCCGGGTTTCTCGCCTAGTTGAACCGCCCCCAAATCTCGGATCGCAAGCCCCCATCGGACCGAACTCGGACCGAAGTGCCTGGATCCGTCCCGAATGCCGACGGCCCTGAGTTTCAAGGCTTGGTACCCGGACACCACTATGCGGCGCCACGCTCACCCGGCGATGCTACGGCGCCCATCGATGGCCAACCGGCACTCCGGCGTTTCTCGCCATCGACGCAAACATCCGCACCGCCTGGATCAAGGGCCCTGGCGTGCCGCTGGAACGGAATTCCAAGGCCGGCCCAATCCCTCAAACGAGGCAGTCAACAGGGAGAGCACGCGCCAGCCCCAAGGACATACGATCACTTTTGAGTGCCCGAAAAGCCATCATCATTGCAGACGCGCCCGCTAAAGCTGCCATTCTGCGCCGCCTTGCTCGGCACCGCCGCGTCACTTGGCCTGAATTTGTCAACCCGCCACCCAGGCGGCCTCAAGTGCGGGCTCCTTGATCGTCCGTTGCTCACCTGGGTTCAAGTGCCAGGGATGTCCGAGACGCACCGGTTTGGGGTTTCCGCGCCGGGACTGGCGACGGTGGTGAAACCAAGGTTTGGACGGCATTTGGTGTTTGCCTGCATTCGGCTGGGAGCGTGGCCCGCGCTTTGCTTCCGATAATTCAGCACAATGTATGTTCTATTGCATATACAGCGGCACGGGCCGGAACGGCACTGCATATCGGCCTCCAAAAACGCAAATCGAGGTTTCGCCGTAACCGCAGCCGCTAAAAGCGGTCGGGAGATGCTCTTCCTCGCGTTCCTTTCGTCGCAAAATCCTCCAAGCCACATCCGCACCCGGCCTGAAGCCGGTCTTTCCGGCCAGCCCCCACCGACCTGGTAAGGGCTTGGCATGGCCGCAGTCATGACATTCCGGAGGAGGCCGGACTTGGCCTGGAAGTTCTCCGGCTGGTGTCCCCAAAGCTTGTTCCGCCCTTGATTAGATCGCTCCTTCAGGAATGCGGAGTTCGGGGTCGGGAGCGAAATATGCCCGAACCGGGGCGATGTTGACGTGGTGTCTCAAGGGCGGTCTAGCGGTCGTGGATCGGGTCGGCGCAACCGCCGAGGTGCCTCTTCGGAGGCATGGCGGGCAACAGTGCCGGAGAGGAAAGCTGTGAGACGCTTGTGGGACGGAACGGCAGGACGCGGGGGCGCTGGAAATCGTGGGCCGTCCAGCCATGGCCGGGTCGTGTTGGGCAGAGGTATTGCGCAGAGCGTTCTCAGCTGCGTGGTCGTGCGTCCGGGTGCGGGTGCGTGGTGGGCGGTGCCGGTACAAACCCGAACCTGCGCTTTGCGGGGGGCGGCGATCCCGGGGTCGGCACCCAAATCCGGAGGCGCGGGTGTTCGAGCACTTACTTTGCCGAAGTGCGGGAGCAGCCGTGGGAAACTCCGGGACCATGTCGGTCGACCCCGCAGTTGGGGATGAAGGTTGGCCCGTGGCTCAGTCCGTGCGGAGGTTTGGCCGGTTCCGCTGCCATGGCTCTGTCCTTGGCACCCGGCTGTCAACCTGACTCCGCCTGGGCTGCAGTCCGGCAGTGGGCGGATGGACCGCCTTGTCAACGGCGCAGGAACTTGGCCACCGCTTCGGTCCGGGTTCGGACCTGGAGCTTTTCGTAGATGCGGCGGATGTGGGTGTGCACGGTTTCGTACGTGACGCCGAGCTTTTCGGCGATTTCCTTGTACAGGAAGCCCTGGGCAAGGAGGTCCAGGACCTCGCGCTCCCGCGGCGACAATTCGAAATCCGGCTCGGGTGGTCGCGCCGGCGGTTTTTGAAAGGACTGGACCACCTTGCGGGCGATGTGGGTGGTCATGGGGGAACCGCCCTTCATGACGTCGCGGATGGCCTGCAAGAGCTCGGCCTTGGTGGAGCGTTTGAGGAGGTAGCCGGTGGCACCGGCGGCCAGCGCGTTGAAGATGTTGTCGGTGTCCTCGTAGACGGTGAGCATGATGAACTGGGTGTCCGGGCATTGATCCTTCAGCCGGCGGACGCACTCGACGCCGTTGATGCCCGGCAGGTTGATGTCCATGAGGACCACGTCGGGTTTCAAGCCGGGTACGGCTTGCAGGGCTTCCTCGGCCGTGGCGAAGCGTCCCACGCAGGCAAACCCTTCGGTGCGCTCGAGCACCCTGCCAAGGGTCTCGCGCAGTTTTTCGTTGTCCTCGACAATGGCAACCCTGATGGCCATGGTTCGAAGCGGCCCCGGTTTGGACGCGCTGCGTCAGTTTCGCACCACAGCATACAGCCCGCCGAGGAGACCGGACAGTCCAAACCACGCGCGACCGGCCGGAAATGGGCGAGTGGTTTTTTTTACGGCGCCGTAGGGTCACCTTCAGGGAGCCGCTATGCCGGTGGGGAAGATGAATCGTACCAGGGTCCCCCGCCCTGTCGCGGACTCGATCCGCACCGTCCCACCGATGTCCTGCATCCGCTTTTGCATGTTGCCGAGTCCATGTCGTCCACGCGACGAGGCATCCGGCGGGAGCCCGCAACCGTCGTCCTGGATCTCCAGTACGGCCCGACCGTCTTCGAGTCGAACACGGAGGTGAACGCTTTGGGCCCGGGCGTGTTTGACAACGTTGTGGATGGCCTCCTTGGCTGCCAGGTAGACGTTGTGGCGCACCTCGGGCGCAAGGGGTCGGTCCGGTAACGGCGGCACTTCCAGCCGGTATTTGAGTCCGGCAACCGACAGGTATTCCTGGGCGTACTTGCAAAGGTAATTGATCAGTCCCTCCAGGGAGTCGTGTGCGGGATTGGTGGCCCAAACGATTTCGTCAAGGGCGCGGGTGGTTTCGCGGGCTGTTTCGGTGATCTGCCGGGCGTGTTCCTCAACTTCTCGCGGTTGGTCCTTGTCGGTCTCCAACATTTCACCAAGCAGGGCCACCTGGACCAGGTTGGCTCCCAGCTGGTCATGGAGATCCCGGGCAATACGGGCGCGTTCCTTCTCGAGGGCCTGTTGCAAACGGAGCTGACGGCGGAGTCGGGCCGTGGAGAGCCAGTGCACCGTCCCGGCGATGGCGCCCACCAGGGCCAGGGTGGTCAGTGTGAGAAACCAGGTCGTTCGCCAGAACGGAGGTTGCACGATGATGTCGAGACCTGCCGGTACCGGGCTCCAGACACCGTCCTCGTTGGCGGCGCGGACCTCGAATCGGTACCGACCCGGCGGCAACCGGGGGTACCGGACCAGCCGGGTGCCGTTGGCGGATGTCCAACGGTCATCATAGCCGGCCAGCCGATACTCAAACGCGGCGCGTTCGGGTGCGGACAGATTCAGGCTGGTGAAAGAAATCTCGAGTCGGTGCGGGCCCGGAGGTATGGTGAAAGCGGTGGGTTCGGCCGCGCGAAGTCCTCGCAGGTAGATCGCCTGGTTGTCCATCCATACCGATTCGATCCACACTGGCGGTGGAATGCGATTGGGCTGCAGGTTGTCCGGATCAACGGAAACCGCACCCTGGACGGTGACAAACCACAATCGCCCGTCCGGTGAGCGGGTGGCGGCCGGTTGGGATCCCTGGGTACATTCCTCCGTGGGCAAACCGTCGGCGCGACCGTACACACGGCCGGTCAGACGCCGGGCCGTCCCGCTTCGAACGGCTTCCAAGGTGTCGGGCGGCACCCGCATCAGACCGGCATTGGATCCGATCCACAACGCCCCCTCCGGCTCGGCGTAAAGGTAACCAATGCTGTTGCCGGGCAGACCGGTTTGGGTGGTAAATCTTGTCCAGCGTCCCTTCTGATGGACGGCCAGGCCATGGCCGGGTGTCCCGATCCAGAGCGTCCCATGAGGATCGGCCCAGAGGCAGGAGACCTCGTCGCTGGGCAGGCCGTCGGCGGATTTGCGCCAGTGGGTCCACCTGCCCTCGCGGAGGAAAAACAGTCCACCGCCCGCCGTACCGACCCACAAGGTCCCTTCCTCGTCTTCGGCAATGGCGCGGATCGGCTCGGGGCCGGG